>JAJDBS010000031.1 GCA_029261235.1 Nitrospirales bacterium | reverse complement strand
GTGCTAGCCCATGATTTTGGAATGGCTGCCAAGCACTCTTGCCCATACCAATTGTCGGCAACGATAAAACAAGCATTCCAATGACTATGGCTAAATACAAAATAGTAGAAGTCGCCTTCCTCATGATCATCATCCTCTAGTGTATGTTATCAGTGTAGACACCAAGTCTCTCAACGAGAGTATAGCAAGTGAAGACTGTGCTTTTCATATAATGACCGCCTCCCGTCGTCATTTCCGCAATTTCATTACTGGAAAATCATCTTGTACTTTATTCGTAACCACGGTGTGGGATAAGGAGCATATAGTAATCATGCATCCAACTTCTTTGGTGTTTAAAATATTGTTTTGTGTTGCCGGGTTTCGGCCCGGCGGCCGAGCCACTTTGGCTTCGGTCAAAGTGGGCAAAACCATTGACGCCCAGTCTGGCCTGATCAAAGGGGACGGACGCCAGACGGAGAACGGACCAACTCGCTCCGCTCAAACTAGCCCCGCGATAATAATAAGAGCGTCCATCCCAAGAGCCAGCCAGCAGGCGTCAGACACAGAGGATAGGAATGGTGGGCGCAGAAACAATCAATGGACAATTGAATTAGCTAGATTTATTTATCTGTTTGTGAGAACTTTAATAAGTCTTCCGTTCTATAAGAAAAATATGAATATTATTGAAGGCAGAACAGACTCGAACCCGACGACAGCTTAGTCAATCAGAGAACATCCGCACAACGAATCAAGGAGACCAAGAATGAGCACACTCTTCATCTCCCACAGTTCACAGGACGACGCGTTCGTGCGCGACCTTCGCGCGGTACTTGCTGATCACGGCCAGGATGGCTGGATCGATTCGCGGGAACTGCGCGGTGGCGATCCACTTTGGCCGGAAATTCAGCGCGCCATTGAGGCCGCATCCGCCTACACCATCGTCATTAGTACTGATGCCCTGCAATCGAAATGGGTCGGCAAGGAACTGCGCCATGCGCTCGAGGTCCAACAGCAACGCGGTACAGGCACGTTTCCGGTGATCCCCCTCTCCCTCAATGACACCAAACTGGGGGTCTTGGAAGAGTATTTTGGTGAAGAACCGGTGTACCTCCCCATAAGCAGCCAAGCAGGCGGAGTCGAGGCGGCGATGGATGCCATTTTGGTAGCGCTGGGGAAGCGGCGCCCGGCCGACGTCCCTGCGACACCACAGCCCAAGGCCGAGCCCCTCGAAGACCTCGTCCTCGAACTGACCGACTTAACAATTTACGAGCAAGACGGCATCCGCCGGGCCGCCGCCCATGCCCAGCTGGTCTATGAGCCAGCCGCCCTGGGACAGCGCACAGTCGCCAGCACGCAGAAGTGGCAGTTCGTGGCTCCCCTTGGTCCCATCGAGGCGGAGGACCTCCGCTGGTATCTGGAGAAATACGCCGTCTGGCCGAGTACCTATTTCCGCGACCGCGCCCAAAAGGTGGAAGCCGACCTGGTGAAGTGGGGACAGCTCCTGCACAAGGCGGCCATGCCCGTGGCCCATACCGCGAACGTCATGCAGGCTTGGGCAACCATTGGGGACCAAGTCGGCCGCCGTTTCTCCATTCACGTGGATCCCACGCTCGTGGCCGGTACATCCGAGGCTGACGTCGCCACAGCCCGAGAAGCCGCCACCCTTCTGCAGAGTCTCCCGTGGGAATTACTCCACGACGGCGATGGCTACCTCTTCCAGGGTGCCAAGCCCACGCGCGTCCGCCGACGTCTGCCAAACACCAAGATACTTGACGTCCCCGTGGTAACCACGCCCATCCGCATCCTCCTCGTCACGGCACGGCCAGAGGACGACGCCTGCAGTTACATTGACCATCGTGTCAGCGCCTTGCCGCTCGTCGAGGCTATGGAAGCCCTCCCCGGCCTGGTCGAGATCCATGTCCTTAGCCCCCCCACTTTCCCGGCCATGCGTGCGGAACTTGAACGCGCTCGCCGCGAGCAGCACCCCTATCACGTTGTTCACTTCGATGGGCACGGTGTTTATAACCGCGCAGTTGGCCTTGGTGGTTTGTGCTTTGAACAGCCCGAGGACACGGGCGAGCTCGAGAAACGTCGGCATGCTACGGTCTTCACCGACAAACTCGGCCCCCTCCTGCGCGATTATCGCATCCCGCTCGTTTTTCTCGAGGCCTGTCAGACCGCACAAGCTGAGAAAGCCTCCGAGTCTGTCGCCTCAGAATTGCTGAAGGTAGGCGTGGCCTCCGTGGTGGCCATGAGCCATAGCGTGTTGGTCGAGACGGCCCGCCGGTTCGTTGAGGCCTTTTACCAGGGGTTGGCGGCCAGCCAGCGCGTAGGCGAGGCTATGCTCGCCGGCCAACGGCACCTCAAAGATGACACCTTCCGTGGGCGCATCTTCGGAGCCGGTGAACTTCGATTGGAGGACTGGTTCGTACCCGTACTCTTTCAAGAAAAGGACGATCCGCAACTCTTCACGACTAGACCCGCGCAGCAGACAAAAGATGACTTCCAGTCGGCATTAGAATCGCGCCTCGGGAATCTGCCGCCGCAGCCGGAAACTGATTTCATCGGCCGCAGCCGTGACCTCCTCGCCCTGCAGCACCTGCTGCGGCCTGAAGGAGGCGCACGCTACGCCGTGGTGCGTGGGCAAGGCGGCGAAGGCAAGACCGCACTCGCCGCCGAATTCGCCCACTGGATGGTCCGTTCCCACCAGATGCGTCGCACAGCCTTTGTCTCGGTGGAGGGCCTCGAGAAGAATCTCGCGGAGTCCATACTAGACCAACTCGGGCAACAACTCCTCCTGAAACCCAACTTTTCCACCCAAGCCGACTGCCACGGTGAGCTGGACCAAGTCGAGAAAGAAGTCGTGCGCCTCCTCCGCGAACAGCCAACCCTGCTCATCATCGATAACATGGAGAGCATCCTTCTTCCACCGTTCGTGGAGGAGGAGACCCCAGAGGCCTTGTCCCAGGAAGCGCGTGAGGAAGTAACAGCCCTGCTCGCGCTGAGCGAGCGGCTGCTGAAGGTGGGCGAGACGCGGCTGATTTTTACCAGTCGCGAACCGCTCCCCACCCCGTTTTCAGCCGAGCGGCAGCGACGGGAGTTGCACCGGCTCGACCGCAAGGATGCCGTGAAGCTTGTGGAGCGGGTGCTGAACGCCGGCGGTGGGGATGCCGGTACGTCCAGCGAAGCCGCAGGCGAGCAGATCGAGCAGCTCGTGGACGCCGTTCATGGCCATGCCCGAACACTGGGGCTGTTGGCCCCCTCGCTTCGGGAGCGCGGCGTGGAGGCCACCCGCGCATCCCTAGTGAAACTGATGACAGACATGGAGCAGCAGTTCCCTGGCAACCGCGAGCATTCGCTCTTTGCCAGCGTAGAGCTCTCCCTACAACGTATGTCGGATGCAAATAGGGAACGGACACGTGTGCTTGGAGTGTTTCATGGCGGGGTCAGTCTCACCGTGCTCCATATGATGATGCAGTGGGAGAAAGCCGACGTTGAGACGTTCGGCGTTGAACTGCTAGCCACGGGTCTGGCCACGCCGAATCGTTACAGCCATCTCACGCTCAATCCGGCCCTCTGTCCCTACCTGCGTGGGAAGATGGACGCCGCGGAACTCGAGACGCTAACCGCCCGCTGGGGCGAGGCCATGCTAAAGTATGCCAAGTACCTCGAGAAACAGCGGTCACAGAACATCGAAGTCGCAGCGACGCTGACGCTGCTGGAGCTACCTAACCTCTTTGCGCTACTCGACCTCGTGCAGCGAGCGGACGATCCCGAGGCGACGATTAATCTGACCACGTCGCTCTACAACCTGCTGCAAAGGCTGGGCAAGCCCCGGCTGCTGAAGCGCGTGGGGCAAGTGCGCGATAAGGCTGCCGCTACGCTGGGCGATGCCTGGAGCCACGCGCAGTTCGATGCGACGTTAACCCGCATACAACAACAACTCAACACCGGACAGCTGCGTGAGGCGTTGGAGGGAGCGCAGCAGTTGCTCCAGCGAACTCAGGCGGCAGGCGGACAGGCCTACCCCAGCGCCGATTATGATCTGGCGATGGCTTTCTTGCTTTTGGCCCGCGTATTGCGGTTAGCCGGCCAGGCAGAGCAAGCCTTGCCGCTGCTGGACGAGGCCCGCCCGCGCTTCGAAGCTGTGGCAAAGGAGCGTAGCAGCAAGGCTGCGGAAGGTAGTGCGTCCATCTGCCTTACGGAACAAGGTGACTGTCTTCGCAAGTTAGGCCGGCTAGACAAAGCAGCGATAGCCTACGAAGAGGCTATTCGACTTGATGAGCAGCACGGATCCAATCGAGACGTTGCCGTCGGCAAAGGTCAGCTGGGGACCGTTCGTCTGTTTCAAAAGCGCTACTCGGACGCGCTGGAGGCCTATACTGAAGCACGTGAAAATTTCACGCAATTGGACGAACCGGGCTCCCTCGCCGTGATCTGGCATCAAACCGGCATGGTGTATCATGATGCGGGACAGCCGGAGGCGGCAGAAGATGCCTACCGCAAGGCGCTCGCCATCAAAGTTCGCCTTGGAGATGACGCAGGGCAAGCAAGTACGCTCGGTGAATTGGGAAACCTTTATGATGATGCTCTAGGGCGAACCGAAGAGGCCGTCACGTTTTACCGCCAGGCGGTGGAGAAGTTTCTCGAAATCGGGGATGTGGCGGGAGAAGGCCGACAAAGGAACAATCTGGCCATTGGTTTGTTAAAGCTCCGACGCTTCGACGATGCGCGGCAGGAAATCCGCCAAACGATCAAATGTGACGCACAGTTCCGTCACGAGGCTGAGCCATGGAAGACCTGGGCCACCCTCGCCGATATCGAGAGGCATACGGGCAATCCTTCAGCCGCTGCGGAGGCGAAGCGCAAGGCCACCGCCTGCTACCTGGCCTACCGCCTCGATGGCGGTGAGAACCAAAACGCAGAAGACCTGCTGTTCCAGAACGTCACCCAGGCGATCCAAACTGGAGAACGCGGCAAGGCCGATGAAATCCTCGCCACATATCGCCAAACCTGGAAAGGTCATGAAAACCCCGAGGCTGACGTCCTCCAAGCCATCATCGACGGCAGCCGCGATCGTACCCTTGCCGACGCCCCCGATTTGACTTACGCCATGGCCGCCGAGATTCTGCTCCTAATCGAGACGCTGGAGAACCCCCAGACCTGAAACAGCTATCGACACCGATATCCTCTGACGTAGTCGATCTTAGAAACAGTCAAGGCCATACAACATACAGATTCAAATCTGTTGCTACGTAGTCAACTCCTTAATATCATTTGTACTCCCCTGACTGAATTCTTCCGTCCAGACCCATGCGTGGATGGCCATACAACTCGACGGGCCTTACCTAAGCCACGCAAATTTGGTCGTTACCTATAAGGGACTCCTTCCTAACTACTCTTCCTTGGCCTGGTGGAAGGGCTGAGCAATGCAGTCGACATCGGGGACAAGGCGCGCACTGTTTGAAATTTCGAAATCGCTTCCCTTCATCTATCGGCGCCTGCCGGCTGGCTCTTAGGGCGGACGCTCTATACATCCGGCGGGCCTTGTCTGAGCGCAGCGAGTTGGTCCGCTCTCTATCTGGCGTCCGTCCCCTCCTATGTTGCCAGACGGGGCGTCAATGGTTTTGCCTACTTTTCCCGAAAGAAAAGTAGGTCGTCCGCCGGGGCGAAACCCGGCAATGACCAAAATCAGTTGGACACGATTATTGGCGAACCGTGTACAAGCCGTTCAATCTACCAACAGTTGTTGAACAGAAAAAGACAAGATGGATTCCCAATAACACATATTGGGAATGACGGAAGGGGAAAGAATATAAGAATTCGGAGTGGATAGAGATCGCAAACTAGCGATGAAGAATCTTTGTCTTACCGTTGAGCGTCCGGCTTCCAACTCAAACCAATATTCAAAATCTTTTGTATCAGCGCCTCATACGACATACCCGCGCGTTCAGCCGACTCCGCCAAATCTTCCCCATAAGCTAATTGCGCATTAGGATTGGCTTCTAAAAAATACAGATGATTCTTTGAGTCAAGACGAAAATCCATCCGCGCATACCCATTGAGGCCTAAAATATGATACACGCGCTTCGCGGTGCGTTGAATGGCCCGCACAAGCTTAGGATTCAACCCTTCGACCTCTCCGGATTGAATATCATATTTCTTTTGATATTTCAGGCTCCATTTCACACGGGCGGTCGCAATCGGGAGCGCATCGGATGGCAGATTGGTTAAATCCAATTCCCACACGGGTAAAACTTGCAACCGTTTATTGCCCAAGACTCCCACATAGAGTTCACGCCCTTCAATGTATCGTTCTGCAATCGCACTCGTCCCCACATTCTGATGGACGAACTCCACACGTTCTTTTAATTTTTCTTCATCGTGAACGATGGATGCCTGTGAAATGCCTAGTGACGCTTCTTCGCTGATTGACTTCACGATAATTGGAAATGGAAATTCTCCAGCCCACTTAATGACTCGCCCGATGGGGAAGACTGCGAAGTCCGGGCAGCGAATTCCATGGTAGGCCATAATTTTTTTTGACCAACCTTTATCGCGCGTCAGGACCAATCCCTTAGGATTACAGCCAGTATAGGGCACTCCCAACAATTCTAAGTAGGAGACGACATTTTGATCATACTCGGGGTTTCCATTGAATTCTTCTAGCAAGTTAAAGGCAATGTGCGGCTTCCAGTCATTGACGATTTGATCGATCACCCGTAAATCATCTCTCACGCCTAAGGCCGTCACGTCATGGCCCAAATCCGTTAAGGTCGTCAGGACATCAAATTCCGTCTTCCAAGGCACCGCAGACAAATCCACGCCTTCTGGTGTATCAGGAGGGAGCAGATCTTGATGCATAAGGACCATGACCCGCAGTTTTCTCATAGGACCAACCGATGCCGGCCTCCATGCAAATAATTCATGGTCTGCACCGTTAAGAGAATGGTGAAATCGACTTTGGCTCGATCTTCCGAGATGGCTAACCGCAAGTTTTTCTGACGGCAATGAATGATCATATCTCGCAAAACCTGATCAATCGTATATTGATATTCCCCCGTCCATTCCGCGACCTTACGCCGGACTTCTTTCCGAAACTTCCGTATGAACGACGCGGCTGGTGGATGGTCAGTCTTCTCTGGATCACCCGAAAACAATCGTCGCAAATCCCTGGCATAAAAGTTTGGGTAGTCTAAGCCGTAGCGCTCCCGCTTGCTTTGATAATGCTCGCGCAAGGTTTTTTTGAGACGTCCAACGGGATCGACACGTTCCTTTTTTGTGACGATGGGTGGCACCCCCACCAATTCTTTCATCAAGCTATCCATATACTCCAATTTTTTCAACGCAGGCCATCCCGTAAAGCGCTCACGCCAATGAGAACCGGGAGTAAGCCAAACCGCAAAGGTTTCGGCAAAGTCTTCATCTGGATGACTTTGGGCATACCACATATCGAGATGTAACACGAAACTCTTGCTATAGGGCTTGGGCAAATAACAATCTGGATAGGGCACTGAACTTTTCCCGAAAATCTGTTGCCGAGATCGACGCCGACGGAGATGGTACGCATTCTCAATCGCATGCCCAGTTTCATGACGAAGAATACGCATACACCCCTCAAACGTCCCACCTTCGACTTCTAACATCTGATTCATTTCTAATTTGGCTAATCGCGGATGCGCCATATAAAACGGGGCGGCTAACCCTGGGACCCCATCAGGAGAATACCAATCGTCAGACAACCAAATGTGCGGACGAAAGACCAAGCCCTGGCTTTGTAATTCCCGAGATAATTGGCGGAGACATTTATTGAGGTCCGTGCCAGGAATACGCAATTGTAAATCGCAAATCCGAAGATCTAACAATTGTTCATCTGACAAGGAGACCCAATCGGGCTCAGCAGCGTTCACCTAGACTTCCTTCATTGCCATGGGTAAATGAATACTTCATTGCCAGTATCCCCTTGGGCAGGCATCAAGAACACACAAGTTAAAGACCAACCCTAGGTGTACCATAAATTATCCCATGATTCATCCCTCTTCATCGGTCATTCGCCAGCGCATCTTCAAGCGTATTCTCGGGTCCCTCCTCGCTGACCAAGGCGCCAATCCCTTCCATAGATTTTCCATATGGGGCTATGGTAGATTGCGCGTCTTTTTTTAAAAGCTCTATCTATTGCATTGTGCGAGTATGAATTCATTTTTCATTTTTATCCACGTCATGACTTGAGAAGATGGTCTCGCTTTGGCTTATCCTGCGCATCCAGAACCAGGTAAACTGACAATCTTGCCTGCAGACGATTTCCAGACCTTCAGGTTGGCCATTCATCTCAATGCATGACGTACACCCCCACGGAGTATTTTTATGTATCCTTGTGAGAAGTGCCAGGGAAGTATGTTATTAGATCGAGAAGTAGATATGGAATCAGGCTTATCCCTTTTGGTCTTGGTTTGTATTAATTGTGGTCGACGAAAACAAGCAGAAAGTGCACCTCTCCCTTTGATTGAAGCGTCATAGGACCCTTGGGCTGAACGACCCTGCGTCGGAAACCAGCCAAGGCTAGGGCCTTGGCTGGAAACTCCTATGCGGTTTTTGTAAATTGCTAGGAAAAGGAATGCCCTAATGATACGAAATCGTTTTCCCAAGAACCAAAAATAGAACGGAAATCCCTGAAATCTAGAAAAAATATGACGAGTTCACACACACATTCAACACGGGAGGATGATGCAGGATACAGACTGATATCAACAACACGGGCAGCCCACTAATGGTCTGCATCCAACTCCATATTCCAATACAGATAATCTCGCCAACTTTCTGGGGCATGACGTATGCCGATCATCAACGTCAATCGTGGCGTCCATTTTGGCTTAACGGGAACCTTCAGTAATTTCAACCCAGCTTCTTTGGGCGTTCGTCCGCTTTTCCGATTATTGCATCGCCAGCACGCTGTGACGATATTTTCCCATGTCTTTCTCCCACCTTTCGCAATGGGGACGACATGATCAAAGGTCAGTTCCTCGCTCGGGACTTTTTTATAACAATATTGGCAGGTATACCGATCCCGCGTAAAAATATTAATCCGCGAGAATTTGATGGCATGATGCTGAGAGCGTAATTTGACAAAATTCAGGAGCCGCATCACGGAGGGCAGCTTGAACGAAACTGATACGCCGCGAATATCGCGATCATAAAACTCGAGAACTTCGACCTTCCCTTGCCACAACAGACTAATCGCTTTTTGCCAATGTACGACCCTCAGCGGCTCATACGAGGCATTCAGCAATAAGGTCATTTCCATAGTACGCTGCTCA
>JAJDBS010000004.1 GCA_029261235.1 Nitrospirales bacterium | reverse complement strand
ATTTAGTTTTATGCCAAGTATTGATTCAGAGATTGTGACAGCTCAAGCCACCCTTCCCTATGGCGTACCCATAGAAACCACACGTGTCGTATTACAGCGGTTGTATGAAACAGCGCAAGCAACAATAGAAGATCATGGGGGTGAAACGATTGTACGTGGGATCTATGCACAGATTGGTTCGGCCATGCCAAATTTTGGTCCGAATCAGTCGTCATCTGGACCTGCAGGGGGGCATCTGGTGGGGATGCAAATCTTTTTGGTGCCTTCGGATCAACGAGATATCAGTGGGGTGGGGTTTTCAAAAGCCTGGCGTGAGACAATTGGTGTGATTCCAGGACTCGAATCATTGGCATTTAAAGCTGAAACCGGTCCAAGTGGTGGGGCAGCCATTGATATTCAACTCACGCATCGATCCCGCACAACCTTAGAAGCCGCGGCGGTAGAGCTTGCGAAAACGTTCTCTCATTACCAAGGTGTGACAGACATCGACGATGGAGTCTCGCGCGGCAAACCTCAGTTGAGCTTTCGGATTCGACCTGAGGCTCAAAGCTTGGGACTGAACGCGACAGATCTGGCCCAACAAGTGCGAGGGGCATTTTATGGGGTGGAAGCCCTTCGTCAACAACGAGGTCGCGACGAAGTGAAAGTCATGGTGCGCTTACCGGAAGAGGCAAGACGGAGATCTCATACGGTCGAAGAAATGATTCTCTTAACTGAACAAGGTGGAGAGATAGCATTGGCTGAAGCCGCGGATATTGATTCAGGGTATGCCTACACCCAGATCAAACGGCGTGATGGACGACGCATTGTGGCCGTGACGGCAGATATTGACAAGCAAGTCACCAATGCGAATACAGTCATCAGTGAAGTCATGCAAAATGAGTTGCCTGCCTTGCAACAAAAGTACCCTGGTTTAGTGTATTCGCTCGAAGGTGAACAAGCGTCTCAGCAAGAGTCGTTAGCGGCGCTGAAGATAGGGTTCTTGTTAGCGCTCCTGCTCATTTATGGTTTACTTGCCATTCCATTCCGAAGTTATGTGCAACCCATTATTGTCATGTTCTGTATTCCGTTTGGCATCATCGGCGCGATAGCTGGTCATATATTCTTAGGCTACGGCCTCAGTATTATCAGTGCATTTGGCATCGTGGCTCTGGCAGGGGTGGTGGTCAATGATTCGTTGGTGCTGATCGTAACCGCGAATCGGATTCGTGACACTGAGAATGCCACGGTGATGGATGCTGTCATTCAAGGAGCCATGAGACGTTTCCGACCGATCGTGCTCACCTCCCTGACGACATTTTTTGGCCTCGCCCCCATGATTTTCGAAACATCGATGCAGGCACGGTTTATCATCCCGATGGCGATATCATTGGGGTTTGGCATTCTATTTGGCACCGTCATCATTTTAACGATTGTGCCGTCCGTGTACCTCATTCTTGAGGACCTCTCTCATCTCTTCAGCAGAAAGCCAGTTCTGGCCGATGCAGTATGAAGGCAACATCGTCAATCAGAACGGTTCCTTTGATTTTACAAAAGGCATAACAGAAAAAGGGATCGGAACGGAGGTTCGTATACTGCTGAACGAGGTAGAGTCAGCTATGAGGGACAGACAGCTGATGAACAGCTAGTGAGCGAGGGTGAAAAAGTGCTGACGAGTGAAGCATGAGTGAGAAGGCTTGTTTCAGAAAACTCCGCTCTAGAAATTGTACGGATCGGGTGATGACGGAATGAGAAGATGGTCAGATGAGAGTGTTGCCCATAGCATTGAAATTTGAAGGGCTAACAATGGATTTCAACTCAAAGTCCGCAGTCAGCCAAAAATGGACCTTTAATCTAAAACAATCCGCCACGATGTTTAAGATTATTAAATAGATACCGTGTTCCAAGTGGGCTTTAACCGCGGCAAAGACGAACGCAAATCCGCCCGTCGAATCGACGCCTTTGTTCATGACATGATCTGTCTTGCCCCCAAGTCCTTATATAAATACGTAGCCTAAAGATTGGAGCATCAAAGTCCTTTGGCGTGGGAGCATGATGCCAGCCCCACTGAAGTCCCTTGATGATATGATGGTCTTCACACACCGGCCACATTTGATCGACTATTCATTTCGAGTGGTGGATTTGGGCCGGCTTCATGGGGCTAACTACCGACTACGTTTGAGGGGGGTTGTTTGCAGGTCGCGCTTCTCATATGATATCGATCAACACACAACCATACGAAACTGGGTCCATCCAAGCAATGTAGCTGAAGCAGGCACACCGCTCCCCCAATTCACTTTAAGAAGTCGAACGTGATTCGGTTCACCTCTTACGGACTGGTCAATACGCGAAGCGACAGACTCATTATTTCGGAATAGCGCTTCATGATGTACCGGTCGATGGGTCGCCGCTTTCAATCGCCGCCCCCACAATGAGAGACGGCCAGAAAACAATCAAATACTGAGGAGAAGTCACATGCGCACGTTTAAACCCGCGGTCTTGCTGATGATATTGACGCTAAGTATTGCACCGTCGTATGCCACGGCCGCCCTCGTTTGGGATTTCGAGGTGGTTGGCACGGAGTTCAGTGGATTGGGCCATTTTGAGGTGGACGCAGCATCCTCGGACGCGGTCGGATCTTCTCTAACAAATTTTTCTTTTTCCGGTCAGGTGTTCAACCACCAATATACGATATCATCGGCACTAGGGGTTGATGCTAGCTGGAGTATTAACGAGTCGAATTGGACGATTGAGGAATTAAATATAGAGACTAGCGTCGCAACAACACAATCACCCGGAGTCTTTTCGGATTACACTATAATCGTAATCGACCCACCGAATCAGCCGGTACTAGTTAGTGGATGTTTCGACAGTTTACCGTTCGGGAGATGTGGTTTGAACCTAACGGAAGCTGACGGAACAGCTACTGCAATTACATTTACCCCGACCGAAGTCCCGACACCAGTCCCCGCACCCTCGGCCGGCCTCTTGATGGCCTCCGGCCTTTTAGGGCTGGTTGGCTATCGATGGCAACAGCGGCGACGTGAGGGAACACAGACCGCATAAGTTACGAACTTTCGATACGTTCTTCGGGAAGCCTCTTGTCGTCATGATGAGAGGCTTTCTTTTTGGGTAACATGTCACAAAAGAAAGCATTCTATTTGCCATCACTTTTTTCAGAAGGTTTCCTTTCGATGCCTTAGCCCGCACCCACTTCTAGATAGTTAAATGTCCGCTGTGGGTCCAGGCTGTGTGAAAACTCAGCAAGAAGGTATACTGCACCTTTCTAAGGGAGGTGTGAGTGATGAGCGGATTTATTCAAGGCGATGATCGCTACCAAGCGACGTTGTTCCCCGAACGATTGGATGATTACATTGCCG
>JAJDBS010000030.1 GCA_029261235.1 Nitrospirales bacterium | reverse complement strand
ACTAAAGAATAAAAAATGGCGGAGAGGGAGGGATTCGAACCCTCGGTAGGTTTGACCCTACGCCGGTTTAGCAAACCGGTGCCTTCGGCCACTCGGCCACCTCTCCGCGCGATATTTATCTAGTTATTTCAAGGAGTTATGTATTTGTGGCTCGTTATGATATCAGACCTAACGTAAAGCAATATTTTAACCAAAAAATTATGCAAAAGATACAAGTCTTTAAAATCTCTTTGCTTAGTCATGAAAAAAAATTACAAGACTGAAATTCTTGCAGGTGTTTGTAGACCGTGTGAATTATGGAATAGATAAATGGATTCTGTTTCTACAATCAGTCGTTGCACGACATGGAGCAAAAGGTGGTGTTTTCGCTGAGTAGTACATTCACGCCATTCTATGACTATCCATCTTTAATTTATATATTCAAGCATGACTTTAGAATTTAGGCGACCGTCATGCATGCTCGTCCTTTCTTGTCATATTTAAAGCTGCGTCTGCTATGGTTTTCTTCTAACAGGTTCAAGTTCTTGTTCAGACATAAGGATTGAATCATTTGAGTGTCGATTCAATCGATTTATCGTCCCTCATTTTGTCGAGCGCTGCAACTAATACCTTGATTGATTTGTGTGCGTAGTCTTGATTGTTTTGGATGTCTCGAGAGTCTTCTGTTCGTCAGTAGATTTTGCGGCTTCAATGGGAATAAGGCATATAGTCCATAGATACATGGACAAGGGAAATAATAAGAACCTGATGCTAGCTGAGCCTATTCACTTGACGGTAAGGGCTGCCAGTAATACCAAGGGATGTGAGTCCTTTTGGTAGGAGGCCCATGAAAAGGTACTAAACTGAATCCTCCAAATCTGTTGATCAATGATTTGCTCCTGTTGAATAGTGCTAAGAGGTCAGAGTAGTGCGTTCGTACACAACTGGCACTGAGCGAATACGCACTATTATTAAATTGTTACTTTAATTATTTAGCCATAAACGAAATGAATTATATATATTCCTCTATTGATTCAACGGGTTATCGTTGAAGGCAACATAACGCGTCATAACATAAAAAAAGGAATGCGCCTTGCTATATAACAGCAGTAATGAGCGAGGTGAAACTTGGATCCTATTGTTGACCTTATTGTTATTCTGGCGATTGTCGCTATGGTTCTCGTGAATCTGTATTCCTTAAGGGATTCAGTCACAACCGCTTCATTTTTGACGAGGCTAAGCGAGGATGTTTGTACATTCAACCTGCCTAGAAATAGCTCAGTCGTTTTTTTGTCCTCAGGACCAGTGCAACCCTCTCCGGACCAATCCTAGCAAGTCTCAAAAGGATGACATGTGGTTTGCAGGATTTTCTATTTCTTTGATTGTTCCCTGTTAAGGACAATGGGGTATACCTCACTCAGCGACGGGATCTCTTTCTCGTCTTCAGCTTTTTCCGCATATCAGGATATTTTTTTCACTCGCCTTGTTCCTCGTTTCTGATGGAACGTCCTCTCTTATTTATTGTTTTCCCTGCTGGAATTCCGGAAGAGGCATTCATCGCTTTTGCCACTCATCTATTAGCACGTGGTTACTCAGAATGGAGTGCTGGGCACCCATTCACAGGAAGAGACCCCTCACTATCATGACATCTCTTACTAATGAATCTGCATTTAATTTGAAGTCAGTCAAGGGCGATGCGTTAGGTGGTCTTACCGCTGGCATCGTCACGCTACCTCTGGCTCTGGCATTTGGACTTCAGTCAGGGCTTGGAGCTGTCTCCGGATTGTATTGCGCCATATTCTTGGGAGCGATCGCCATCTTGTTTGGGGGCAGTCGTACGCTCATCAGTACTCCGACTGGCCCAATGACCGTCGTAGCCGCGCTGACTATTGCTCAAGCCATCTCTATGGCTGGGAGCTTGGAGAGCGCTCTTGGCACGATCTTAGGCATATTTCTCTTGGCTGGCGCCGTACAAATTGCCTTCGGACTCCTGAAATTTGGGGGCAATGTTAAATATATTCCTTATCCCGTGTTGTCAGGATTTATGACGGGCATTGGGATTATTTTGATCTTGTTTCAAATGTATCCGTTGGTTGGCTTATCCTCTCCATCCAATATCATCGACGGCATCACCGGATGGCCACAAGCCTTTCCACACATTAACTTCCAAGCTTTCGCCCTCGGAATCTTGACCCTACTGGTCTTGTATGTAACGCCGAAGCTTACCACTAGGATTCCCGCGACGCTTCTGGCATTGTTGGTAGGCACATTGGTTTCCGTCACCGCGGGACTTACCGTCCCTCTCATTGGAGAGGTCGCTCAAGGACTTCCCTCCCTACAACTCAATGCCCTCTGGAATCTTGATGTGTCCCAACCTTGGTTTATGCTGAGTGCCGCTCTCACACTCGGCGCGTTAGGTTGTATCGACACCTTACTGACGGCCGTCATTGTTGACAAAATTACTGAAACCAAACATCACAGTGACCGCGAATTAATAGGCCAGGGTCTTGGCAATATGGTATCTGGCCTCTTTGGCGGGTTGCCAGGGGCTGGAACAACGATGTCTTCTATTGTCAATGTGAAAGCGGGAGGACGCACTCGTTGGGCTGGGGTGATATCCAGCTTCTTTTTGTTAGCCGTGTTATTAGGACTCGGGACGTATGTGCAATATGTGCCTATTCCAGTCTTGGCTGCCATTTTGATTGCTGTCGGTCTCGACATCATTGATTACAAAGGGCTCAAAGAAGTCATGAAAGTAGACCGTGCAGAAGCCGCGATTCTTTTTATCGTCTTGGTCATGACGGTGTTTGTCGACTTGATCACGGCAGTTGGGACGGGGATGACTCTTTCGGTCTTCATTTTTATGAAGAAAATGGGCGCGATCGGCGAAGAGAAAATTGCTCTTTTTCCTCTCCGATCGTTGAAAATTAGAAAGCCCTGCGACCTGAGAGAAGAATTTATTTTGCCACAGGATTCATTAGATCACGTCTACATTAAAACTTTTTCAGGTCCCGTCTTTTTCGGGTTTTCTCAATATTTAATTGATGACCTCAAGCAACTGCCTGGCGCCAAGACGTTGGTCTTTGAAATGAACCGCGTTCCCTATCTTGACCAGTCTGCAGCTCATGCGTTGGAATTGGTGTTTGAATTTATGCACAAAAGAGGTATTCAAGTGTTGCTGGCTAATCTGAATAGTCAGCCAATTCAAATGCTTCGTGCGGTCGATTTGGTGCCTCGACTCATTCCAGAGAACCATATATTTGAAGATATTTTTAACTGTGTTCAATGGCTGGAAGAAAATTTTGTCAATCAACCTTCCTCCCAACATTCACAAATCCATTTTTACATGTCTTCACAACAACCAAATGAACCCGACGAACCCATAAAGAATATCATTAACTAGCAAGACAGAAGGTATCTTTTAGGAAAATGACTACCAACACGACTGACAAGGAACCGCTTTTACAGAAATCTTCGATTCCCTATCTCATAGGGATGGTCGTCTGCGCCGTGGGAATTTCCATTATTGACGGCATGCTGCCTCGGGGTGCCTCTATGGGCGAAGCCTACGCGATCTTAGTGTTACTTGGCCTCATGGCCAAAGACAAGCTGTTGGTTATCGGAGGTGCGATTGTTGGAACAATTCTGACATTGGAGGGGTTTTTTATTTCCGAAACTGGTGGCGCGGCATTATGGGTTGTAGAAGTCAATCGCGCGTTAGCCATCTTGATCATCTGGCTGATCGCGCTGTTAGCCCTCGTTCAAGTGCGGTTTATTGAGGAACAGCAAGAATCAGAAAAAATGAAACGTGCCTTCGAACAATTACAACAAGAAACATCCTTCCTGCAATTGAACCAAGAAATTGCCATCTTATCCAATACGAATGATCCGGTCGAAGATGCATTAAAGCAAGCCATGCAGAAAATTTGCGACCACACGGGTTGGCCGGTCGCACATTTGTATATTCGTGATGGGGATGAAGATATGTTAAGCCCGAGCAAAATATGGATTTTGAAAGATTGGACACATTTCGACGCCTTTCGCAAAGTGACAGAATCCACAAAATTTATACCTGGGGTCGGATTGCCTGGGCGCGTGCTCGCGAATAACAAGGCAGCTTGGATTCGGGATGTCACAAAGGATTCGAATTTTCCGCGCGCGAAGCTCGCAGAGCAAATTGGCGTGAAGGCTGGGTTTGCCTTTCCGATTCTTATCGGACCGAAGGTCGTGGCTGTGATGGAGTTTTTTTCAGAAGACGCCATTGAACTTGATGCAAAGTTATTACATGTGATGGAAAGCATCGGGTATCTGTTGGGTCGAATTTTTGAACGAGATCATGCGGGATTAAAAAGGGGTGAATATGAAGACCATCTTCGGCGACTGTATGGGAGGATGAAAGCCGTACGTGAGCTGGAGAACGGGTCTGGTCAGCCACAACGAACGGCGGAAGGGATTCATGAGGAATTACATTAAAGAGCCCTCAGCATATCAATTGGATGAGTGAAAGGTGGTCTACTTATCGTGGGGTGGCGTTGCCAGCCAACGAATGGCAATCGGTTTTAGGAGCGATGCCACGACAGAGGAATGAATGGCCGATGTTATAGCTGGATGAATTGAAGGCAGATTAAGGCTGAATAAGCTGGCTGAGGATCATGAAGCAGTAGATTTCTCCATTTCTTCCCGGACAAACGCGAGTATTTTTTCGGTATCTTCTACGATCCCATCTGTGACGTTGAGTCCTAAGGCTTTATCTTCGTCGTCTAGTGTGTCCACCAAGCCTCGATTCTGAAGAAGATTTAGGTCCCAAAATACGATGCCGTGGCTGACTCGTTGGCCGTTGATATCAGCCATCACATTAATGTTGTCTCCATGTTCAGTTGGCGTACTCAAAAAGGACAGTTTAACCTTGTCGTGTTTGGCTTGCTCAATAAATTCGATAAAGGTCTTAATTCGTTCTAAGCTATTCGGGTCAATTCCCATGGAAAGAAATCTTTCTAATCTACGTTATCTGAATGAACAAAGATAATTCGAACGGGAGTAGCTGCCCGAACAGCTAGGCTGTTCCTTGGGGCCCGGATGGGGGTAGATCCGGTTGGTTCTGCCTTTCTGCCCGTGCAGCGATATTTTCCATTAGGCCTGCAAATTTTTTGTATTGCGGATGATCTGGAGACAATGGGTTGCCGTCTTCATCGCACATCAGTTCTTGCATGCCTTCTAAGATTTCGCTCATTTCTGGGAAAAACTCACCATCTGATTTTTTACGTCCCATGTCGTGGCTCCTTTATGTATGAATTAATTCTTGAATGCAATGAATAGGTTATGATTTCTTGTCTTGGTCAAGAATACTTTGAATGACCATTTTCAGATTCTCAAAGTTGAGATTTTTGACTCCGATGTTGCCATCGAGAACGACGGTGGGCGTATGCGTCAGTTTGATGCGCTCGCCCCATTCTTTTCCTTTTCCTAGGGTTTGAAACGGTTTTCCGCTGGCCAGGCCAGCTTCAAATTCTGTGGCGTCCAATCCCACTTCTTTGAGGAGTAACGATCGCATGGTTTTATCAAACATCTGAATGTCTTTATCGTGAATGGCTTGAAAGAGCATTTCTTTCATTTCCTGGCCTTTGCCCATGGTCACGGCTTGGTTATACATTTCAAAGACGGTAGGCAATTTCCCTGGTATGACAGGGAATCCGATCATGCGTGATTCTAGTTGATCGCCGAATTCTTTTTGGAGCTTTGTGACCACGACCCGTTCAAACATGTGGCAATGCCCGCAATAGAAATCAGCGAATTCCAATAAGATCACCTTTCCTGGCTCGTGGAGGGAAGGTTCGCCTTCCATCATTTCATATTCACCTTGGAGGGCACTGAAGGCAACAGTGGACCAACTCAAGAGGCAAAACATGAGTACGAAGCTGAGTGCAAGTTTCGACGACATATTCTGTGCGTTCATACGGATCCTTTCAGGCAGTTACGTATCTTGTGATGTGTGTGTGTCATTGGCCGGATCACCGGGAAATGCCAAATCAGGTTTCTTTTCGATCTTTACTGCAATACCAGCTTGAGATAGCAATGTTAAAGCCATGGGATGGTTTTTTAGTGTATCAACATACCAAGCGGTAATATTTTTTTTGTCTTGGTCAAGATCCAGTCTGTCTACGGCGCTGAGCGAGGCCACGGCATCGAGCCCAGCCCAATTGACCGCGGCTTCGTTGACCGATTCTGCTTCTCTGATGCCCCGTAGAAAGCCTGCTTCCACATATGTGTAATAATCTTCATACGGGTAGGTGTCATCGCTGAATACATCAAGCCTATCTTCTATCTCATCCTTAATCTGTTGTTGTATTCTCTTGTCCTGTGCCCAGGAAACCGCAGCTCCATGACTGAATCCTTGCAACCGTATTGGTTCACCAGTTGTAAATGTAAAGGTGCCAATTGTATTCATGGTATTTGAAAGGTTGGCTCTCGAATCATGGACACATGTTACGGTAAGATCGCTCATTTTTATCGGCTTCTAGCAATTCAACATCATATCAGACTAGACCTAGGCGGCTTCAAGGTCAAATCTGATTGGAAAGAGGATTGTGAGGTATTTTCTTGCTGTTTTTTAGGTTTTTGAATATTGACAGGTACGTGACATTCAAGGAGGGGTTGTGATGAAGATCGTTCAATTGAAGGATTACCAGACATTTGCAGAAGAGAAAATGAAGAAACTTAATGTGTTTGAAACACCAAGATTTTTTTGCGATGTATATTGTTTTGAGCCCGGCCAATCTCAAAAAGCACATGCCCACGCAGATCAGGATAAGCTCTATTTTGTATTAGAAGGGCAGGGGACTTTTCAGGTCGGGTCGGAAAGCCAGATATTAGGAGAAGGGCAGGGAACGATGGCTCCAGCTGGGGAGGAACATGGGGTGGTCAATCATACGAAAGAGCGGCTTCGGGTATTGGTATTTATGGCACCTAATCCAGAGTGATCTTGGTTCCGTAGACAGAGAAATTCACTGGTGAGATGGAGCGAGAGGTGAGGCTAAAAGCCTCACCTCTCGCGCTTCGTGATTGGAGCAAATCTTACTGAGGGTTCATGGCATTGAACGTTGCTGTGTTTTCATCCCCAGATACAGTAAGGACGCCGACGGCTCCTTTAGCCACTCGGAAAATACTATGGTCGACTAACAGATAGGCGCCTGGGACATCGACTTTGAATTCCACAATCGCCGCGCCAGCTGATGGTATCAGTGTCGTTTGCACGTTTTTGTTGACCGTTCCACCGATCGCGCCTTCTACGTAGACTCGATCAAAAATTTCACCGATGATGTGGAAAGAGGATGTGCCATTTGGACCAATATTGCCCACAAAGAGTCTGACCGTTTCTCCGGTTTTTGCCGTGAGTTCTTCTCCCATCAGCGCTCCGGCTTTGCCATTAAACACGACATGGTCTGGATGTTCACCCAATCCTTTTTCCATGGATAATTCCATGACGCCCTTGTCCTTGCTGGGCATGGTGTAGAATTCGCTCTCCATAATCGCATATTCATGATCAACCGCCGGGAGGCCTTCTTTTGGATCGACAAGAATCAATCCATACATGCCATTGGCGATATGGGCTGGAATGTTAGGCACCGGTGAAGCACAGTGATAGATAAATAAGCCCGGAGCTAAGGCCCGAAATGAAAAAACGCCTTCCTGGCCTGGGGCTGCTAAGTTAGCGCCGGCACCTCCACCTGGACCGTTCACCGCATGCAAATCCATATTATGTGGGAATTTATTATCTTTGTGATTTTTCAAGTGCAGTTCGACTGTATCGCCTTGGCGGACGCGAATCATGGGCCCAGGCACGGTCCCATTGAAACTCCAAAATTTATATTGCACGTCATCTGCTAAGGTTCCGACATATTCCTTGGCTTCAACATTGACAACGACTTTGGCTGGCCCTTTTCTGGTAATGGGGGCAGGGACTTCCGGCAAGGTCGTAAGCTTCGCTTGAACTGTTGGCATATCCATCGCCAATGTTGTCGTTGCCAGCCACGCAAGAGTCAGGGCCATGCATGATGCGGCTACGACGAGCCGCGTTGCTGTGAGTTGAATATTCGTGGTCATGGATCGTGTACTCCTTCTCCGTGATAACTGTAGTGAGAAAATCTATTGTGCTTCATGGCGAGTCATCATAGAGGAATCCTCTGCAGAAACAATGATATAGATCATTAAATGGAGAATAGATGCAGATTCTGTTGTCTGAAAGGAAGCGAGAGGCGAGGAGGCTGAGGAAGTCCAAGTTACGGTAGCGCGTGAGGAGCCATTTCTTGGAGATGCGGGAGATTGAGAATATGGAGTTGTTTTCCATGTCCAGCAATGAGTTGCTCTTTTTTGAATCGACTGAGGATGCGGCTGGTGGTTTCTTTGGTCAACCCGGCCATATCGGCTAAGTCTTGATGTGTCAGACGAACGGAAATGCGCAGGCCCTGTGTTTCCTGAACACCAGAGCGTTCCGCCAAGTTCACGAGGATGGCGGCCACGCGTTGCTCGGCGCGGTCTAAGGCAAAGGCCTTGGCGTTATCCTGGGATTCTCGCAGTCTGAGGCTGAGGTAATTAATAATGCTCACCGCGGCTGCAGGATTTTTTTGAATGACCTCGAGCATCGCATTTCGGTGAATTTTGATCACGGTCCCGTCTCCCATGGATTGGGCGCAGCCGGGATGGGAGTCTCCTGAAAAGGCTGAGGCCTCACAACAAAAGAGATCGCCGGGCATGAGGACTTTGAGCGTGACTTCTCGCCCTTCCGGTGTCGACTTCACGCATTTCACATTGCCTTGTTGCACGATGTGAAACCAGTCGGCCGGATCACCCTCTCGAAAGATGAATTCTCCTTTTTGAATGGGCACTTCTACGGCATGCTTGGCCAATTCCTGTCGGTCGGTTTCGGAAAGACAAGCAAACAGCGGAAGCGAATCAATGCTGGATTGTGAAGCCATTGTGCGATGTCATAGTTAAAGTATTTGTTTAACTTTTTCAATGATCGCCCGTGCGCTGATGCCATAATGGTCGAGTAACTGGGCTGGCTTTCCGCTGTGGGCTATTTCTTTGATACCCATTTTATGGAGGCGCACGCCTTCCGTGGAGAGTGCACTCAGGACCGCATCACCCAGTCCTCCATGGAGATAGTGGTCTTCAACGGTCAAGACGAGATTATTCGTGGCCCTCGCGGCTTCTTTCAGGGTGGCTCCATCGATCGGGGCAATGCTGTAGAGATCTATGATGCGGACGGCAATGCCCGCTTTTTGTAATTCCTCGTGGGCTTTCAGGGCTTCAAAGAGGGTGACGCCAGCTGCGACAATCGTTAGCTGGTCCTTGTCACTTTTACGCAGGACTTTGGAGCCGCCAATAGTGAATGTCTCATTCGCATCGTAGAGAATTGGTGTTTTGGGTCGTCCGGTTCGCATATACGCCATGCCTTTGTGGTTGGCCATGGATTCCACAAGCCGATACGCACATGTGGCATCTGAAGGATACAGCACCACCATGCCAGGCTGAGCGGCCATGATCGCCAAGTCTTCTAATCCCATTTGCGATGGTCCATCTTCGCCGATGCTCACACCCACATGAGATCCCATGAGTTTAATGTTGGACTGACTAATGGCGGCCATGCGAATGAAGTCATAGGCACGTGTGAAAAAGGCGGCGAACGTTGCAGCAAAAGGAATCTTGCCACAGGCTCCCAGGCCGGCAGCGGCACCAACCATATTTTGTTCGGCGATAAAGTTCTCAAAAAATCGATCAGGAAAACGTTTTCCAAATTTATCGGTATAGGTCGAATTTTTGACGTCAGCATCTAGTCCAACAACTAATGGATTGACTTCACCCAGCTGAGCTAATGCTTCACCAAAGGCTTCGCGAGTCGCCACGGAATCGTTCGGTCCGTATGTTGGGGCTGGAAGTGGCTTGGCTGATCCATTCGCGCGCTGCACAGTAATTGGTGGCGCAATGGGAAGGGCAGGGGCTGGTGAGGTCAGTGACTGATTCAATAAGGCAATCACTTCATCTGCCTGTTCTGCGCTCAAAGGTTTTCCGTGCCAGGATGGATGATCTTCCGCAAATGGAATCCCTTTGCCTTTAAATGTTTTGGCTAAAATCATGGTTGGCCGTTGAGTCGTCTGACTGGCTTCTGCAAACGCGCTCAGCAACTCAGCGTGATTGTGCCCATCGACACAGATGGTGTGCCATCCAAAACCTTCCCAGCGGGCTTTGTAGGCATCCAGATTATGTTCCAACATCGTGGGGTCTGATTGCCCAAGTCGATTGATGTCGATAATCGCGCAGAGGTTATCCAGCTGAGATTGGCGGGCCACATCGGCCGCTTCCCATACTGAGCCTTCTACTGATTCTCCGTCGCCGAGTATGACATAAGTTCGAGCAGAAGTTTTATCCAAGTATTTATTATTGAGGGCGATACCGATGCCCACAGAAAGGCCTTGTCCGAGTGAGCCCGTGGCCATATCTACAAATGACAGGCGTGGTGTGGGGTGTCCTTCCAGGTCGGATTCTAATGTTCGAAGTTCAAGCAACTCTTTAGGTTCGAAGAGGCCGGCTTCAGCCCATGCGGCGTACAGCAGTGGAGCGGCATGGCCTTTCGAGAGGACAAATCGATCATTATCCGGGTTGCGAGGATTCTTGGGGTCATATCGCATCACGGAAAAGAAGAGCGTTGCGACAATATCAGCCGCCGAGCAACAACTGGTCGGGTGGCCGTTTCCGGCTTGGGTGGTGGCGCGAATACTATGAATACGAAGTTGATCGGACTTTTGACGAAGCTGTTCTTGTAATTGGGCGGCTCCAATAGTGGTCACAAACGACTCCTTTTTTTTCTGAGTTTTGGGAAACAATAGAGGTTGAGTGAGAAGGTAACAAACCCCTCTATCCAGGTCAATTTCAAACGGAATTGTAGAGGTTTTTCAAGGATAGATATTTTTTTAGATACCGTCGCATAGAGATATTGAGTAAGTGTTGGATTTGTCCAGGCAGCCGAGTTGGTGACTTGGCGTGTGTCGAAGGGCGCCCTATCGATGTGGGGAAAAAGTGGAGAAGGCCTGTTGGCCGTGGAGTAGCCCTTTGGGTCCGCTGCGTGGTTCGCCTATTCCGACCGCGCAGAAGCTCGCTCTTCTGAAGCGATGCGCGCCTGTTTTTCTTGCGTCGGCGACACGGCTCTGCCTCGCTATGAGGCCAGGGGGTTCTGATCATGCTCTGCTCTGGTGGGGCGAGTCATCTGGCCTTCTGAAATTAAAGCAAGCCTTTAATTATTTTATTTTATCTGACGACTGACGTCCGGCCTCTGGGCCTGACCTTCCTATCGAAATGTGGGAGATTTCTGCGCCCTTCGACCTGGCTCGGGATAGACTCCGCGAGTTGGTCCGCGCTCCTAAGGCTGCGTCCGTCCCATCTAATAGGATCAGACGCGGCGTTAATGGTTTGGCCCCCTTTTGCCGAAAAAAAGTGGGTCAGGCGCCGAGTCGAGACTCGGCATCACCAGATATGGTTTGGACACAATACGATAAGTAGTGGACAATTAGAGACGTGCCAATTAGGTAAGGTTTTTTGCACCCAATCAATGGTCGATGTAGGGAAAAGTAAACTACATGATGTCTGCCAAGCCTTAGCGCGTGGCGAAATTTTGTGTCATGTGCTGGAAAATCTAAGATGATAAAACGAATCGTTGATATTCTAGGGGCTTTTTTCCTACTTGTGGTCTGTGCGCCCATCTTTATCTTCATAGCAATCCTGATCAAGCTGGACAGTGAAGGTCCTGTGTTCTTTCGTCCGATCGCGATGGGACGAGGATTTCGTCCATTCAATCGATACAAATTTCGTACGATGGAGTACGACAAGTCTCAGGAGTCTGATGGGAGTGAAATGGGAGGGCTTCATCGGTTTACTCGAGTCGGACGAGTTTTGCGTCAGTTCAAACTAGCGGAACTTCCTCAGCTCTTCAATATATTGAAAGGTGAAATGAGTTTGGTGGGTCCAAGGCCTGAAGTGCCATATTTTGTGGACAAATTTAGTAATGAATATCAAGGAATCTTAACCGTTCGTCCCGGGTTGATAGATCTGGCTTTTCTTATGTATGTCGATGATTTGATGATTCTTGGAAAGCCTGCAGTCAAATCTTTTGTTCCAGAAAATACATACCTGCAAGAGGACCAACCTGAAAAAATCCGATTAGCAAAGCTCTACTTAGAACATGCTTCTTTGATCTTTGATTTGGCTGTCATTGCTCAGACAGTATTGAAGATTTTTGGCTTAAGAACCGTTTTGGTAAAGGTACGAGCCCCACAAAACTTTGATGAGATTGAAAACACGCCTGTCTTTAAATTTCTCTATAAATACCGACGATTTTTCTTCTTGATTTTGGATGTGGGCCTCATTCTCCTAGCAAATTATTTAGCATTTTGGTTGAGGTTTGATGGTCAGATTTTGGAGAAGGAATTTGGGCTTTTTACTGATATGTCGCTGTGGTTGATAGTCATTCGTGGTGCATCGTTTATGCTTTTCAGACTCAATGAAGGTCTGTGGCGATACGTGAGCATTTGGGATGTGAAGAAAATCTTGGTGGGAGTGCTATCAGGAACACTGGTTTTTTATGGAATGGTTACCTGGGTGATTGGCGTAATAGGGTACCCACGTTCAATATTTATTATTGACAGCATGTTGTTAATTGGATTCTTGGTTGGGATCAGGTTCGCCGTTCGACTGTTTCGAGAGCGAAAGGTGTTGAGTCAAATGAAGCGAGTGCTCATTATTGGGGCTGGTGATGCTGGAGCAAAGATCGTTAAAGAAATGCAGGCGCATCCATCTTGTTCCTATGCTCCTATTGGGTTTATTGATGATGATCCATCAAAAATTGGAAAGCGTATTCATGGAGTAAAAGTTCTGGGCGCACGATACGTGCTGGCAGATCTTCTTCAGTCATTAAAACCCGAAGAGGTTTTGGTGGCCTTGCCGGGAGTGAATCCAGCCATTGTGAGAGAAATCATAGCCACGTTGTCTCCGTTTAAGCTACCCATTAAGACTCTGCCAAAGCTAGAAGAGATCTTAGAGGGTAAAGTTTCCATCAATCAAATTCGACCTCTTGAGATTGAAGACCTCCTTCAGCGGCCGCCCGTTGATTTAAGTCCACTCCCTGTTCAGCAATTAATCGAAGGTAAACGAGTATTTGTGACTGGGGCCGGGGGGTCCATCGGTTCTGAGCTCTGTCGTCAAATTGTTGAATTTCACCCAAAAGCGCTGATTCTTTACGAGCGACATGAGAACAGTTTGTATGCAATCGGAAGTGAGTTGGTTGACAACGGACATACCTCCTTCATTCATCCAGTGCTCGGAGATATCACGGATGTTCAGCGTCTTTGGAAAACGATAAAGAAATATCAACCCGAAATCATTTTCCATGCGGCTGCACACAAACATGTTCCCTTAATGGAATTGAATCCTTGTGAAGCATTTAAAAATAATATACGAGGAACACAGTTGGTGGCAGAAGCCGCTGCACAATTTGGAATAGGGCATTTTGTGTTGATTTCAACTGATAAAGCCGTCAACCCTTCGAGTGTCATGGGGGCGACAAAACGAGGGGCCGAATTAGTGATACAGGGAATGGCTCAACGAAGTTCAACGTGTTTTCTTACCGTACGATTCGGAAATGTCTTAGGGAGCAATGGAAGTGTGGTCCCACGTTTCCAAAAGCAGATCAAAGTGGGGGGACCCGTCACGGTCACACATCCAGAGGTTCGCCGATATTTTATGTCTATTCCCGAAGCTGTGAGCTTGGTTATGCAGGCTGCGACTCTTGGTGAACAAGGCACCATCTATCTACTTGAAATGGGAGAGCAAATAAAATTGGTGGACCTTGCCCGTAATCTTATTCGACTCTCTGGCCATGTGCCCGACAAGGAAATTTTTATTGAATTTACTGGTCTTCGGCCCGGTGAAAAATTAGAAGAGGAATTGATCGGTCAAGGGGAAGACGCGGTTCGCTCATCCCTGGAGAAAATTCTCAAAGTACGATCTGTCGCTGCCCTTGATTCTTCATTACTCGATAAAATTAATAAGGTAGAGGAGATTGCTTTACTCAATGATTCTGAGATAGTCCTCAAGCATCTACAACAACTCGTGCCCACGTTTTGTCCGAAAGAGGTTTACAAAGAAAAGCAATTTTCAATAGGCCCTGTTCCCTTACAGGACCCACTGTCTCAGGTGACATAAAATAGGGTTTCATTATTGGGATTGTGATTTTGATACACCGAATAGGAGGAGTGAAGCCCGGGCGTGAATGTAATAATGGCGAACAGTTGAAATTGCCTCAGTGATACTGCTGGTGATGATATTGATTGGCTTTGCATTCATCAAAGTGAAATTCCCATATGGGATGACTTCGAATATCTTCAATGCTTAAAAGCCTCCAATAGGGCAATTCTTCAATTGGGAATAGGAATTTAGAAAGGTCTTTTTGACTGACTCGGAACGTACTGGGCTTGCCGCGAAATTGTGGACACACCTGAAAAGCACGAGAATGCGCCAGGAGGTGTGTCATGTCCCAACGCAAGTATGACACCAAACCATTCAAAGAAGAAGCCCTTCGGCTTGTCAGTCAGGAGGGTGTTGCTCTCACCCCAGTAGCTAAAGACTTGGGCCTCGATGCCAATAGACTCCGGCGATGGCGTAAAGAGACCAACCGAGAAGGTCCCAAGGCGTTCCGTGGACACGGCTTTACCCATGCTGAAGAACTGACCCGATTGAAGCGAGAGAGGGGGGGGCGACAGAGGATTCGGGAATTATCGTACGCTAAGGACTTGTGTGGACTAAGCAGACGTTGCCTTCAAAGTGCCTGTTTCGACTCTTCTCGACCCAGGCTGTGTGAAAACTCGGAATTTTCTGGATTCAGGGGGTGCCTCACCCCTTGTTTAGACAGAGCTCTTCGTATACAGGCGATCCTCGGATGCTAAGTTTTTAGATCAAAATTTTATACGGGGTTTTACTCAGCCTGGACCCAAAGAGGACAGACAGTTGAGTCGAATGTGAATCCACATGAAGTATGTGGTGGTGCCCTGGTTTCGTGGACAGGCTGGTGACGCCCGACGAGGGACTTGCCTCTTCAGGAATGGTGGTGGGGCTGAACATTCATCCCCTCTTGTCTGTCGTCCTCACCGAGTCAGCCCCCCGCACCACCGTCTCGCTTGATCCTGTCAGCGCCCTTGCCGCTTGATACATCGGGAGGTGGTCGTCGCGCATCAGGGTCGATCCCTCCCTCCTGCACCCTCCACGTGGTCGGTGATCACGCTGGACTACCATGAGCAATCTCTCTGTACCGCCCAACCCCCGCTCACGGTGAGGGGGCGAAGCAGGGGGCGCTCGCCCCCTGCACCCCCAAAGCCAAATGATCAAATCACTCGAATGACCGAATGATCAATGCAGCGTGTTATGCATATTGCCATCGATGGCCTGGCCACCGCGCACGCACCACGCGCTGCGGCGGCCGTCGTCCTTATGGTCGTTGACCACGTTGCCATTGATGAAGCTCACCATCCGCGCGAACTTGGGATTCGAGACAAACGTCGTCGCCGACCAGTAGAGGGCCGACTGCACACCTGTAAAGGGGCCGTCGCCATTCAGGTCCATGGCGGTGAGGTCCGCCAGACTCGCCAGCTGCTCGATCGTCGGCAGATGAAAGCCCTTCTGGCCACCCACCGTCCGAAATGCACAATGTTGGATGGCGATCCGCCAATCCGTTTTGATGGTGATGGAAGGCGTGCCGTCCCACACCAGCCCCGTCGCTTTGTCACAAAAGGCCGCGCCCCCCAGTACCGACACAAACCGCTCCGCCGTCGCATAGGTCTTCCCCCACACCGGCGGCACCTCACACGGACCCGCCCCGGCAGACAGGGCATCCACCGTTGCCTGTAAGGTCGTCAGGTCGGCTTGAAGGGCTGCTAAGACATCGACAATATTCTGGTTGATTATGTTGTGTTGGGCGGCCATCTCCCCCGTGGTGGGGACAGCCCCGATCTGAGTGGCCAAGTTGATGTGGTCATTGGCCAGGCTGCTATGCGCCCCCCCGCTGCTGTCTTGTGAGTCCCCCACATCCGTGACCGTCACGGCGATGGCTTGGGTGGCCTGGCCCCCTTGTCCATCCGCCACCTGCACGATGACGTTGTAGATATTGTTGACGTCCAAATCGCTGGCGTTTTCAAAGTCGGGGGGCGTCACGAAACTCAATAGCCCACTACTTCCGTTGATGAGGAAGGCGGTTCGATCGGCCCCGCCGCTCAGGCTATAGGCCAATGTCCCAGAGGGCATATCCGGGTCGGTGGCCATCACTGTGGTGACCGCGGTTTGGTTCTCGGGCACACTGATCGCGGCCGTGCCGCCGCCGGTGATGATCGGGTCTAGGTTGGCGGCCACAATGGCCTCGCCCACCACATTGTGTTCCGCCGCATAAGCAGTACGGGTTGCCATAGAGCACACGCAGAAAGGCCCCCTCTTTGGGCACAGCCAAGTTGGCCGTCTTCTCCGTCGCATCGGTGGCCCATGTCCCCATGGCCACGGCATCCCCCCAGTCGCCATTATTGAGCGGCGCTACAAATACTTCGTACGACGTACACCGGGTAAAGGTAAAGGGGAGATACCGAAACTCACTGACGAGGTAGCTGCCCCCGAGGTCGAGAATCATTTCATGGGGAGGCCCGGGAGGTCCGATCGGCCTCCACACCGTGCTAGGCACCCCGTCTAACACGTTGTCTTGCCGGTCTTCATCCGAACTCGCCGAGACGACACGCATTTGCTCTTGTGGAATAACACTTTGCGCCAGCGCCGCCGTCACGCCACCACTGGCGAACAACCCGACCAGCACCCCGCTCACCAGAGACCGTCGTAGACTTGTATAAATTGTTGACCTCATACCGTTGTTGTTCTCCTCTGCAGAAACCATGAATGGAAGGCCCCTCAAACCCCTCCGCAGCCTCGTGTGCCCACGAGGGGGCATCCGCCTGGGGGTCGGGGGCCTCGTTCTCTAAAAAAAAGAGCCTTTCGAGAATGCCTCCCTTTCGAGATTTCATCCATGAAAGCCTCTTTGCCGTTCCGCTGCGCTGTCGATTGGTGACGTGTGCATCACCAAGGTGGCAGAGTCTACTTGATGAACCTTCAAAACAGCCAGTGATGGTGTTACTGGGAGGCCATCGAGGGTTTCTGGGCACCCTGGGCCACATGCTGTTGTGGTGTGTGTGTTGACTCTTGGGCGACGGATCGAGAGGGAGGAAGGCGGTCTCCTTCATTCGGAAGAATAGACCATTCGACGGAAAGGGGCTCTACACCGATGCGAGGGGCTCTCATTTCAGGTGCTTGGAGCCCTTCTCCACTCTTGACGAATCTGTCCACGAAACCAGGGTCAGGCCATACCACATCGCTTTCCATGCCGAATAATCGTTTAGCTTGGAAATCGAAGGCTAGGCTTCAGGATGCTCGGAGCGATTTCGTAGAGCGGGCCCTTGCTGGCTGTGATGGCGGAGGCTTTTCCTGCATCTTGAAATTGATACAGATTGATGGAATGGGTTCGTGGTCCTTCCAAGAGTGTGCCCCCGACATGGGTGCGATTGGGTTGCCCAAGAATTCGTTGTTTTTCTTCTTCCGCATCCACGAAACCCGTGGCCTTGAGTCCGCTTAAATCCATGCGGAGTGTGCCTAGAAAATGCTGTACTGATGTCAGAGTCAATTGCGGGGCTTCTGTTTCTCGTGGGTTATTCATCAACAAAAAGTATCCAGGATCTTCATCTCATTGTGCCGGGAGAATAGATGAATCTTTATCCTTGCCCCATAGAAAAGCGGAGCCTATCCCCACGATGAATCCAAACAAGTGGCTTTCCCATGAAATGTATGGGTTCACAGGCAACACCCCAAAAATTAATCCCCCATATCCAAAGCCAACGAGCAGTGAAATCACGATAAGCTTTATTTCTTTACTGAATATGCCACCTAACAGGAGGTATGCAAAATACCCATAGATAAGGCCACTGGCGCCGACATGAATAGCATTTCTCCCAAGCAACCAAACCAGTAATCCCGAAACTAGAATACAAGCAGCGGTGACTCGTGCAAAACGTCTGACTCCATGCTGGAGCATGAAAAATGAGAAGATGGCGAGTGGGATGATGTTCGAGACAAAATGGAGAACGCTACCATGGAGGAAGGGTGAAATGATGATTCCAGGCAAGGACGGGAGGCTTCTTGGAATGAGCCCGAATTGGTTGAAATATCTACCAGTCAAGAGGTTCACTAATTCAATGCCAAAGAGGAGCAGGCAAATACACACCACAATTTTTATTTGCAGCCCGAACCCTATTTTAAGTTTTTTGACGCTCATATGGGGAAGGGAATAGAAATGATACAAGGCCTTTTTTGCCTGGACAGGAACGTACCAAAGACCTCGTTCACGGAGCAATCCCCAGACTTCGCTGTCTGATATGTGTGCGTTCAGCGTGCGAGGCGGTTTGATCGTCGCCTTGTTCTTTGATCCGACAGCATCAAGGGAATCCACCCTTCGTTCAGACGATTTGATTGGTGAAGTGCTCTATCAATGAACACGAAACCTGCCCCTTGATCTAAATAGTTGGTACCGCCGGGGCGAAACCCGGCATGACACAATAACCCTTAGACGATGATAGTGGGGTCACGAGGGAGACATGCTCCAAAGCGACGGATGATCTCTGGGTGACACAGACGCTGGCTTGCTGAGCAAACGTCGTCAAATGCTTCTTGGCCATCACAATAGGTTCCTGATACCTATATTCTAGTAGACAGGCTTGAATTCAAGTTCGAAGTGCAACACTTTCTTGGGAGAATCGCTGAAGCTTCGGTGTCAGGATGCGGTACAGTGAGGCGAATTTTCATGATGAACCGAGAGGAGCTTCATGCAATCCTACACCCAACTGACCCTTCAAG
>JAJDBS010000029.1 GCA_029261235.1 Nitrospirales bacterium | reverse complement strand
TCCTGCGGAGTTCGAGACGTTTTCGCATGATGGGGGCTTACCGTGAATCCTGTGAGTTTGAGCGGGCCGGTTGCTTGCGTGAGGGGGAGGAAGCGATCGAGAAAGGTCGGCCCATACATTTGGACTAAGCGATCTTGAAGTGTTGCAACCGCAGGATAATCCAAAATTTTCTGATTATGGTGCAAGAGTCGAAAGTGAATCTGAGGATTAATGGTTGCGGCTTGTTGGACGCTATACGAAATTCTAGAAAATTCAGTAGAAATAGTCTTTAAAAATTTTTTACGCGCTGGTGTATTAAAAAAGAGATCCGAAATTTCCACCTGGGTGCCTGATGCTCCAGCAAAATCCTGTGCATCCCAGGCTTCTCCACCATCCGAACGTATGACAGAGCCCACAGGCGATCCAGTGAGGACGGTTCTCAGGCAAAACCGAGAAACAGAGGCAATGCTCGGTAGAGCTTCTCCACGAAATCCTAAGGTGGAGAGGCTGAAGAGATCATCTTCCGCTTGGAGTTTGCTGGTGGAAAATCGTTGGCAGGCCAGTTGAGCATCGTCAGGATTCATACCCATTCCATCATCGGTCACCCGGATCAGACGTCGTCCTCCCTCTTCTATTTCAATGGTGATCAACGAGGCGCTAGCATCTAGACTGTTGTCGATCAGTTCTTTCACCACAGACGCAGGCCGTTCGACGACCTCACCTGCCGCTATGCGACACGAGACTTCATCTGGAAGGACGTGAATTTTTCCAGTCACGAGGGGGGGAGACATCGGATGGTGTTACTACGATATGGTTGGTGTGGTCGAATAACGAGACAGATGGGCAAAGAGAATCAAGACATTCCGGCTTTTTTTAGTTGCTCCTTGGCCGTGTTCGCTTCGGGAGAATCTGGGTAGTCCTGAATTACTTGGTTCCATAGTGATTGTGCTTTGGATCGTTGGTCGGTTTCGATCATGATCTGTCCAAGCCTGTAGAGGGCTTGGCTTCGGTATTTTGTGTTGGGGAATTTGCTCACGATGTGCTGAAGGGCCTGCTGAGCCGGATCATATTCTTGCTGTACGTAGAGTGATTGCCCAAGGTAGAAAAAGGCTTGTGGCGTTAACGCTGTTGAGGGGTAGTGTTTCACAAATCGTTGGAATTCAGCAGAAGCCCGGTCATAGTTCCCGTTGAGATAGACCTTGTATGCTGATCGAAATGCTGACGCTTCATTCTCCACTTGTGAGCCTATAGGGGCTTTGCTCGATGGCGTTGAGGTTGACTCTTTTTGATTAGGTTTGGGTATTTGTGATGATGGCGATTTGACCTGTGAAGGTCTTGAACGGGGGCGATGAATTAAATTGTCGATACGCGCTTCAATGGCTTTAACTCGGATCGATAAATCCTGATCGCGGCGTTGAGTCGAGGAACGTGTTTTCTCAATTTGCTCTCTGAGCATCGTGCTCGTTCGCTCAAGTTTTTCCAGAAGATGGCGGGTATCTAAATTGGCTTCTTCTTCGGTTTTTATCAGTTCGCCAACAAGAAAATCATGTTCATCAAGTTGGGATTCAATCGTCGAGAGGCGCTCGCGACCCTGTTGTTCTTGTTGTGCGGCTGATTCTTGCTGTAGCGACAGGATCTGGACTTGTTTTTGTAAATCGGTAAGATCTGGTGTCGTCGCGCACCCTCCCAAGAAGAGGAGAACAACTAAGGCAAATAGGTATTGGAGTGTTTGAGTCATAGACTTTCCATGATGTTACGTAATGCTACTCGTCACATTTTACCAGGTCATTGGTAATCATAAAAGCCCTGAGTGAATGTGCGTCTAAATGGCTAGAGTTAATTACCTAACAGCGGGTCCATTATTTTTTAATCTTCTTCCCTTGCAATCGATTGACGCGTTTGGCTAGTTGGCCCAGGCGGTCCTCGTGCTGATCCACTCGTTCTCCCAATTTGGTCCCAATGGTATTGATGACTTTCTGCAATTGGTTCATCGTCCCCGTCAATTCATTGAGATGCTGAGAATTCGATTGAGTCGATTCGGCACTATTGGTCACACCTTGGAAAGCAGTGATAGCCCGATTTAATTGTTGTTCTTGATTGGCAATCCGTTTACTCAATTTTGCACTCACATCTTCCAAGGCTCCAGCCACTGACTTGATGCCTTTATTGACATCCCGAAGATGGGTTGTGGTTGTTTGCGCATCAGAATCGAGTTTGCCCACAATTTCTGACTGATGAATTTCAAGATCTTGAAGATGCTTATTGACTTGCTCGACATTTTGGCGGAGTTGGTCGGTAGTCTGACTGGCTGATTGCATTTGTTGGATTTGGCCCTGGGTTTCTCCCTTGAGTTCTTGTAGTTGCTGAATGGTTGCATTCAGCATTGCCGCCTTCTGCTCTTGGTCTTTGAGGCGCTTCGTGAGTGATTGAGTTGTTTGATTCAGGTTTTGCGAAACCGATGTCAGGCTTGCATTCACTTCCGTTAAATGGGTGGAAGTTTTTTTCGTATTGGATTGGAGTTGCTCTGCTAGGGTCGCTTGATGTTTTTCGACGGAGTTAATCCGTTCTGACAAACTTCCGGCTTGTTGCATGATCTCATCTCCGCGTTGTCCGAGCAGACTTCCCATGACTTCTTGTGCTTCGCGGAGTTGTACGACCGACTGGGAAAGTCCCTGGACTTGTGTCACATCTGCTTGAACATGGATCCCCAACGTTTCCATGTCGGCTTGCAGTGCGTCTATTCGTGCAAGTACAGGGCGTTGCCGGCCATCCATGTCGGCGACTAAGTTGCCCATGGCTGTCTTCACATCTTGGTCTAGGAAGGAACGAAGAGCTTGAGTGTCGCTGTCCAGCTTGTTTTGAATGGCGAGAATCTGTTGCTTGAGCTCAGTGAGTTCATCCGATTGTTGTTCGGCTTGGGTCCCGAGGATGGTTCCCGATTCTTTCAAGCCATTCTGGAGTTGTCCAATCGATTGCGTTTGATTGGCGATTGATAGATCTTGGCTTGCTGCCTGGTTTTGAACAGTGACGAGTGCTTGGCCTTGGGTGATGACATTAGTCTGGAGTGTCTCGAGTTGCGTTTGCGTTTGAGAAATTTCCGTTCCCAGGCTTCCAAGTGTGTCTTTGAATTGCCCAAATGCTACTTGAAATTCCGTCATCTTCTCAGTCAAGAGCTGATTGTTGGCATCAACTTGTTGAGCGATGGCTTCTGCTTGGGTTTGCGTCAGCTGTTGTTGTTTCTCTCGAGCTTGCGTCGATGTACTCTGAAGAGCTTGAATCTCGGAGCCAAGTTCTTCCTTTTGATTGGTGATGTCTGCTCGAAGCTCAGCAATGTTCTTTTCTGCCATTTCGAATTGACCATACATGCTCGTTAAATCTTGTTCGCGCATCAGTTTGATTTGCTGATTTAAGGGAGCCAAATCACTTCTCATTTTCGTCATGTCAGCTTTTTGCGCTGAAATCAAATTTTGAGATTCAACAATAGACGCACGCGCAGCCGCCAATTCTTCAGCTAATTCTTTTTTCTCAAACCGAATCTTCGTGATTTGTTGATCAAGATCTTTATGGATCTTTTGCAGGTCTGCTTTCTGAGCGATACACCCGGTTCCCAATCCACTAAACACACATCCAAGGATGACCCATCTACAGACGGACTGACCAATGATCATAGATTTCACAATATATTTTTCCCATAGATGAATAATATTGAATCCAAGCTGCAACAACTAAGGATTTTTGACAAGTAAATGACCTCGTCGATTGAGCTGGTGGCAGACCTCGGTAATATCCTGGCAAAAAGGTTTATCCTTCCCATACGAAATGGGAATCAAATGCGAAGGGTCGATCCCCGATTGCGAAAGATAATCTCGAACGGCTAGGGCACGTTTTTTCCCCAGAATCATGTTGTAGGCCTGTGTGCCACGTTGATCTGCATGTCCTTCAATAATGAGCACTGAGGAGAAATCCTGCTTGAACCAATCGAGAGTTTTTTTTAGTGAGAGTTTGCCTTCTTTTGTGAGGGTCCAGCTATCAAATGGAAAGAAGACATCTTGTAGCTCAGCTGCGACGGCGGCCAATTCTTCCTTTTTTATTCGATCTATCTGGTCTTGCAGATTATCTGCGGGCTGGGCCTTGGCAATTTTAAACATGTCTAGTGCAGGTTCTAAATCTTCTTTGGAAAACGAATTTTCAGACTCAATTGAAGCATCTTGAGAATATGGAGTGTCCATCAGATCTGAACTTGGTTCACGTGGCGGCCGACTACTGTCTTCACGGAAGCCTGCCGTGTCATTGGAAATATTTGCTTGCATGGAAGAGTCAGATTGTGCTGAAAAATCTTGTCCTTCTCTCAAAGGGGACAGGGGCACATCATTGTCGGTGAGGGCAGGGGCATCTTCGGTGAATTCAGGTTCAGGTCCGGAGGAATGAATAGGATCCGCTATGGGAGAGCTTGAGGATGGACTATACATGGCAGCAGTATTGGGATCAGGTGAATTGGGTGCATTGGCCATATTAACGGGTTCATTCGGCATGACTGAAGCAAAGTCGATTTTCGAGTCCAGTGCCGACAGGTCTGATTCATCCAGTGAGGTATCATTCAGTCCCGTCCTTGGGACCTCTGCATTCATGTCAGTGGGCTCCATCAGAATTTCTTGGCCTGGAGTCACGGACGTTGTGGCGACATGAATTCTTTTTCCCCCGCATCCTGTGAGGCTGCCTAGCATAAGGCTCATAATGCTTATGAATGAAAGTATGTGAGTAGATGGATGCATACGGCGACTCCTTTGCTGAAATGCAATAGTTCCCGCTTAATTAGGGTTGAAACGGCGACCACGATGGCGAGCTCAGGTGAGCCCCCACTGATGAAATTTTTTCCAATCCCGCTCCCTCACTCGTGATGATATATAACTGGCTTTCGCCCCGGCGAATGGAGCTAAATGCGATGTGCCGACCATTCGGAGCCCATGAAGGCGAGTCGTCGATGCTTTTGCCTTTTGTAATTTGGCTGTGCTTTTCGCCGTTCGGACTGATACGGCATAATTTAAATCCTTCACCAGGCACTCGACAGACATACACGATCCAATCACCTTTAGGGGACCATGCTGGTGCGGCATTGTAGTCCCCGTCGTATGTTAAGCGCTTCACATTGGTGCCGCCAGCCTCCATGATATAGATTTGAGGGCGGCCCCCTCGGTCTGACGTAAAGGCCACGTGGCGCCCATCCGGAGACCATGAAGGGGACAGATCTGCGCTATGATGAGAGGTTAACTGCTTAGGACTTTTGGTGTCCAATTCAATCTGATAAATGTCAGAATTGCCCTCCTGGGCGGAGGCATACGTGATCGATTTTCCGTCCGGAGCAAAGGTCGCGGTAATATTAAGACTCGCTGGTGGTACCAGGACTTCCTCTTGGCCTGTTGAGAGCTCTCGTCTCATAATTTGTTGTTTACGGTCTTTATACGACGTGTAAATGAGCCATTTGCGGTCTGGTGACCACGTCGGCATAAGGTTGAGATACCCATCAGCCGTGACCTGCTGAGGATCGTATCCGTCATAATCCATCACGAACAGCTCTCGGTCGTTTTCTTTTTCCCCAACAAACGCGATTTTGGTTCTGGCGATGCCTTGTTCTCCCGTGTAACGAAAGACCAACTCATCTGCCCAACGATGGGCCATTAAGCGGATCAGGCCATCATTGGTTTTCAGCGAAAAGTAACGTTTGCCAGTGAGCACATCTTGATGCCCAGGATCGAACGCACAGGCATCAAAAATCAGTCCTTCTACGCCATTGGTGGTTCCGCCGATACCCAGTCTGCCCCAAGTGGACACAGTCACTTTTTGGAAATGAGGTGCAAGTGTTGGAGAAAGACTTACACATTTATTCTCAGAAAATTTTCCTTTTGTCAAAGGCAAGTCTGCGACGTCAAAGACTTGTGAGCGCGTGAGATCTTCTTTGAGTATGGAGTGTACTTGCGTCTGGATTTGTTCTGAAATTTTGCTGTTCCGTTGAACTGGGGAGAATCCCATAGCCCAGATTGGGATTTTTTGAAATTCTGAGCGGGTTGCCTCAAGGAGTGCATCTTTCCCAAAAAGAAAAGACGGAGACATCACAGTCAGGACGCACGACAGACAAAGAATGGAGCGAATGGGGTAGTGGAGCAAATTTATCATGATAGAGGCCAAGTCCTTTAGTCTTTAATGAATCTGTACTGAACGTCAAAGAATGAATCCGAGACGTCGTTCGGAAACGCGGGTAATGGATTGACTGCTTGCACTGCACGCTGAGCTGCTGAATCGTAGTGGGCATGCCCGGAGCTTTCAGTAATGAGAATGGCGGATATTTTTCCTGATCGCGAAATATGAAATTTGAGAACGACCACAGGGTTACTCACGAGCAATCGTGGTGCAACCCATTGACGGTCAATCCGTTCTTCCACCATTGCCAAGTACCGGTTTTTCCCATCCGAGGGCTCAGACGCGGAGCTTCCAGGGCTTGCGACTGGTTGTACTTCAAGTAATTTGAGCTGTTTTTTTATCGATTGGACGGAGTCGACTTGAGGTATGGAGAGTTTCGCGATTCGTTGGTCTATGCTCGATGGAGGAGGCTTAATTGCCGGAGTGGTTCGTGGAGTGGGTTTTGAGGGTTGCAGGGGAACTTGTTTGGGCGTCGGCCTCGGTGCTGTTGATTTGAGTCCATCCATCAATTTTTTTACGGTATCGGACATTTTTTGTTGGGCCGGTATCGATGATTCAGTGCGGCGCGGGTCAGGAATCTTAGACAATTGAGGTGCTGAGACTTGCGGTGTGGCGGGTTGCTGTTGTTGTTCTATTGCGGGCCGCCCCTTAGAGATTTTTGGGAAAGTTTTTCTTGAGAAAGGTGCTTGTACCTTTGGGAGGCTGCGTTCCAGAGATTCGGCAATCTTAGCCGGCGGCTGGCTCTTGCGCGGCACCGAGGCCTGCTTGGGCTTCTTAAACGGTGTCACATCATTTAATGATGGAAGAGCTGGTGCCGGTATTACTGTGGGTGGAGCGCTCACCTTTGGACGAGTGGAAGGTTGAGATGGTGTTTTGGAAGGAACCTGAGTCTTTTGGGCTATCGAAGTTGAAGGAGCCGTTCTTGAAGGAATTTTTAATTGCTCTGCCGGTTTGAGCCTTTTAGGTCGAGCAATCGTTGGAGGAGCCGAAGGTAATCGAAGGTTCTCAAGTAAAGGCGAGGTGTCCTCGGATAGCTTAGGGGCTGGCTGCTGAGATGCGATCGTGGGTGGAACCGCATCGTGTTTTTGAGGAACGATGATTGAGTTGATTGCCCCTCCCAATGATTCGGATAAGCGTTCTGACGTCGTCCCAGTTGGCAATGGGGGAAGGGCCTCTTCCTCCGGAGGTGCAACTGCCTGAGGTGTAGGAGCCGGAATAGGGGGGGCGGTGGCGATTTTTGGTGATGGGGCAGGGGGCGGTGCGGTTTGAGGTTTCGGAGCGACTGCGGATTTTTTCGTAGGAGGAGGAGCGGGGCTAGGTTTCGGTGTTAGTGCCGTTGGCAAAGTAATGAGCGATACCGAAATGGCCCGGAATGGCTGCTCACTATCTGTGTGAAGCCGAACAAACATGGCCATGACTATAATGAGAGCATGAAGGACGATTGAGGCCACAAGGCCCCAACGGAATGATGATCCTTCTAGTGAGGCGTCAGTCGTGAGTCCAAGGGAAATAAGACTTGAGGATGAAGCATGTTCCATGAAACGGAAATTTAGGGGGCGGCTCCAATAGTCTCTGCTTCGATCGATTCCATTTTTGGGCCGGTGACCATCCCGAGACGTTCGATGCTGGCCCCTTTGACTTCATCCATAATTTGTATCACCGATCCGTAGGGGACAGATTGGTCAGCGCGTAAATACACTGAAACGAGAGGATTGGAGGCTTTGGCTTCCTGTAATTTTGACCGCAGCGCGACCAGGCTAATCGGATCATTTCCTAAAGAGAGACTTTTGTCTTTCTGTATGGTGACGACCAGTCGCTCTTCTGCCTTAATATTATTAGCAGTCGTTGTTGGCAAATTAATATCTAAGCCTCTATGGAGCATTGGGGCCGTCACCATGAAAATCACGAGCAAGACGAGGACCACATCAACCAGGGGAATGACGTTAATTTCTGCCAGAAATTGTCGAGAACGTGCACCATTTTTCATTGTACAACATTTACCTCAAGAGCTTTCTCCGACTCATCAAGTGCATTGAGGAACTCAATCGTAAAGGCTTCAACACGAAACGCCATTTTCCGTATTCTTGAAAGGAAAAAGTTATAGGCCATGACGGCAGGGATAGCAGCAAAGAGTCCTGCTGCAGTTGCGATGAGGGCTTCAGATACCCCAGGGGCGACGGCGGCAATGCTGGCAGAGCCTTGGGTCCCGATTTCTCCAAACGCATTGATAATCCCTAAAACAGTGCCTAGGAGGCCGATAAAGGGAGTCAAATTACCCGTTGTCGCTAAAAAAGGCAGATACTCTTCATGATGGTTCACCTGATTTTGAATGATGTATTCCGAGACTTTTTCTAGATACTGGCGGTTGGGTGGCTGGGAAAAAATTTGGCTGTCTGCTTCCTGTTGAGATGTGTACAAGTCGGAGGAAGAAGGCAAGCGGTCGGTCACGCCAAGATAGACCATAGAACTCGGACTGAGTGGATAATTCTTCGCCTGATTTCTTAACGACTGCTGGTCGGCGGGGTTCATTTCATAACGCTGGAGAAATTGTGCTTCTTCTTTGTTAATTTTCTGAAAGTGGCGAAATTTATTCACGATGATTCCCCAAGAAACGACTGAAAAAATAGAGAGAATCAACAAAATGACGATGGACAAGAGACCAAGAGATCCGAAAAGTTCAGAAAGATTGGCAAAGGGCATAATGAATTCCTAAACCTCCATTCCGCTAGGCATGTGTAAGTAACACGGGGGATTGTAAAATTCTGAACAGAGCAAACAAACCGAAGAAGGGATGGCGGGGCCGACGGGATTTGAACCCGCGACTTCCAGATTGACAATCTGGCGTCCTAACCTGGCTGAACGACGGCCCCGAAATATGTTGATACTGGGCAAATAGCCCACAGAGTTCTTCCAAATTGGAAGTTGCTTTTGATGTAGGCTGGTCAATATATCAGATCGAACCGCCCTTATGCCAAATAAAAATTGGTAGGCGGAACAGGGATCGAACCTGCGACATCTGCCGTGTAAAGGCAGTGCTCTGCCAACTGAGCTATCCGCCCAAAAATAGAACAAAATCAATAATTTCCTCATTATAACAGGCA
>JAJDBS010000028.1 GCA_029261235.1 Nitrospirales bacterium | reverse complement strand
CACTTATCCTTCTTTTTGCATGTTCTCAGCTTTATGCCCAAACGCTGCTGCACTTCCATCAACAGGGCTTGCCATACTGAAATCCAGAGGATTGGTGTGTGATTTGCCATCATGAACCTTAGATTGAAGCCCTGTAAAGCGCACATTCTCGCCATTTTCTGGCAACTTAATTCCCATTTCTTCTCGAACGCGTTTGAAGACAGCCACAACCCTTCTAATCTTCGCAGCATCAGAATCTCTCACCGTGAACATGGCATCTTCATGGCCTTGTTCCGCACAGATGGCCGAAGTCCAGCAGTTGGTTCCAGCTCGAATCATCTTAAGAGTTAAATTGGCATAATGACAATGCACTCCGATAAAAATACAAGCTTCAATCTTATTCCCCCAAATCGTCAGATTAGGATGATTGGGGTTAATGACTTCTTCTGGCTCAACTTTTGGGTACTTCGGACGATAATCCGGCATGGGAATGACAAGCACCTCCGGCAATTGGGCTGCAAGCTCTAATACAGCCTTAGCCTTATCCGCAGCATGAGAATTCCAATTCCACAGCACCAACGGACCAGGAAAAATCGTTGCATTCTTGCGAGTCAGCATTGAACGTGCCATGGCTTCCATTGCCAGCTCTTCTGCTACAACATGACCAAATTTAAGACCATGGCCTTCATCAGGCGTCAACACACCAAGTTCTGCAGCAGATGGAGGATGGAAACCTTGTGGCCCTGGAGCCACGATTGCGTCTTCTAGTTCTTTCGTAAATTCCACGTTTGACTCCGATTCAAATTACAAACGACATCGGCTAAGAAAGCAATCCAAATTAAGACTGCCACGGACTTGCTAACACCGCTTTTGTATTTTTTTCTTTGTAAGTAATATTGGGGGTGAGTGCTTGGTCCCCGATTTGATCAATCATTTCCATTTTAATGGCCTTGTGCTTTGCCATATTATCGCAAACCCACACACATTGGGCGCAACCCTTACAACGGTCCACAGCCACATAGGCCGATCCGTATTTCAAGCCCTTATCTTTTCCTGCTTCAGAATCATATTGAATCGTATTGGCTTCTGGGCAATATTGTGTGCACAACTTACAGCTAGTTGCAGCACATATTTCCTGATCAATATTTGCAACTAAATACATCGCTTTTCCCCTTTCAATTTCATCCTTTTTTTAAGCCGAAGCCTTTGCCTTGGCATCTGTCTGGTCAGCCATTGTGGAAGCTCCCAATGTCCAACCATTATCGACGGCATAATCCCATCCAGCCTTGACCACAGCTAAATTTTTATCAATCAGCTCTGCTTTTTTCTTAAACTTTCTTTCTACTACACTATCTAATGCGGCCGTTCCTCCAGAAACAACAAACCCTTTTCCGAGAAATCGATCTTTCACAGCCGTGCCGCAGGCCTCTAAATTTGATAGGCCCGTAATTGCAGCGATTGACCCAACCATCGCCATGTTCGTAGCCAAATCGATGCCCGCCACGTCTAACGACATTTGTGTCGCCGGAATATAATAGATTTTGGCATTTAACTCTTTCAATTCAGCATCTTGATCCGGCTCAAGCGTCATAGGTGTATTACTATTGATCAGGACAATTCCATCCCGCTTTAACCCATAATAGAAAGGATTCGTGTAGCTCTTCCCATGGGTGATGCACTGTGGATGAAAGATCATGAGAATGTGCGGGAAGGTAATCTCTCCAATTTCATAGATAGGCTCATTCGAAACACGCACATAGCTTTCTACCGGAGCCATCCGCTTTTCAGATCCGTAAAAAGGAACAATGGTGCTTTCACCTCCAGCATTAATGACCGCCGTGCTAAAAATATGCGAGCCCGTTACTACACCCTGGCCACCAACGCCTGCCATACGGATGTTATATCGAATAGCCATCACTATACCTCCATCATCACAATGTTAAGAGCCAATCCCTTAGGACTACCTAGAAGTTACCCCTTTGCTATGGCTGCTGCAGGCTTCGGGAGATATTCTTTATATCCATAAAGGGTAGATAAATGCTCTTTTGCTTCATCAGAAATATATTCAGTAAATGCATAACGATCGCTCTCAACATCCTTACAATCTTGCAACACTTGATCTGTGGGAATCGCATATTCAATGTTACAGGACGTATAGGCTTGGATATACGTTGGCCCCACTTCTCGAGCGATTAAGATCGCTTTTTTAATGACACTTTCTACTCGTCTTGGGTTATTGGGAACCACCGTCGCTACATATGCACATCCAGCAACCTTAGCCATCCCTAACATGTCCATCTTTTCAAACTTTTTACCTAATGGCGCCATTTTTAAAACCTGGCCCTTATTCGTCATTCCGCTTTCTTGGCCACCAGTATTTCCATAGACTTCGTTATCCAGCATGATGGTTGTGAATTTTTCTTTTCGAAACCAGGAATGCAAAGTTTGAGCAAATCCAATGTCCGCCATTCCACCATCACCCGCCATTACGACAACGTCTTTAGTTTTATCTCCGAATCGTAAGCGAAGCCCACGCGTTAACCCACTGGCCACTCCATTTTGGTCACCGTAATTTCCATAGACAAAAGGAACGGCCGCTTGAGAAATAGCCAATCGCCCACAACCAGCGGTCCCTACGGTAATCGTATCTTCAGGATTTGGGAAGGCTATAAATGCCAAGCGAATAAATAGCGTCATGGCACACCCTGCACACATAGGATGCTCTTCCATAATTTCTTTAAAGGTTCCGACTTGGGACACTGCCGTCTTTTTTCCAAAGGGGCCATGCTCAACCATATCGCGATATTCTTTAGGCATGAACTTTCCAAAGCCTGGGGTAAATTTGACGTAATCGAGACTCATATCCTGTCTCCTCCTTGTTAAAAAAAACGATTCGAAAATCAGTTGTTCGGTAGGTGAGAAATCTATCTCGCCACTACGCAAACCTACGGAAAACACCTACATACTTATAAAGCTAACAGAGAAACCATACTTTATCAATTTCATCAGAGAATAATCTAGGTGAATTTGACTGACAATTCAAGACAAAAGAAGGCCCACTGACTACAAAAGAAGACCCATGGCGCCTTAAAAGTGCTTAGGCCTTTTGTCCCAAAATAGCTGGAGAGTGAATACAGAAGCGAGGATTCGTTCAAAGCATCATGTCAAAAAAATATCTAAGCCTATCCTGGCTTAGCACTTAAAATGAGCTTCTTAATCAAGAATATAATGAATAGGGTCTACAACCTTATCATTGACTGCAACCTGGTAATGCAGATGAGGGCCAGTAGAGAATTTTCCTGTGCTCCCAACCAGTCCAATTAAATCGCCGCGATGCACTCGATCGCCATATTTCACCAAAATTTTAGACAAATGTCCGTAGGTGGTCTCAATCTCATACCCATGATCAATCCGAATAAATTTCCCCATTCTACCGTCATACGCTGCAACTACCACTTTTCCAGAACCTGGGGCTCGAATCTCCGTTCCCCTACGGGCACCAATATCAAGCCCTGCATGTAACGCTTTTTTTCCAGTAAACGGCGATACTCTTGGCCCAAATCGCGAGGTAATCGATCCATTCACAGGCCAAATTGAAGGAGTTGAAGCCCATTGCACGGCTTTCTTTTCCGCTACGACAGAAAGTTCATCAAGAATTCGGCTTTCCACCTTACTCTGCTCGCCCAACCAATTTAGGCCTGACTTGATTTCAGTAATTTTTCGCCCCATCGAAACAATACCAGGAGACGCAGCTTGATCTTGACTGACATTATGTCCTGGTCCAGTAGTTGATGCCGCCCCGTCTTCTGAAACGGCTTCATAGGGAAATTCTTCACCCCCTTGGCCAGCAACACCAGAAGAAAGGCCTTGAATATCATCAGGATCCAAGCCAAACATTGCTTGCAATTTCCGATTAAGTGTTTCCAGAGCCAGCATCCGCTTTTTCATACCATCGACTTCTGTTGAAAATGTGCCCGTTTTGCTCCGAGAAGTGCTCAATTCCTTTTTAATGTCCTCGAGCTCGCTTAACTGGTTCCATTGATAGACGTAATGCGTGACAATTCCGGCCTGTATGAGCAACAAGGCCAATCCCCAAATTAACCCATGCTTGACGAACACTTTACGAATTTTCAGACGCCATGGATTAGCACGAGCACCACGAAACACTATAACGGTCAGCGTATCTTCAGCTTCTTTCATTTGTTCACCGATAGGATTGTCAGGATAGTGATTAAAAAATTACCGTGTCTTTTCTGTTGTCAAATCCGCCTATGTTGGGTCTCTAACCACCATCGTAGCATCACCGATCCAGCTCAGATATTCAGGAAGCCCTTGTTGAATGGGAAGGGCTATCACTTCAGGCATGCTATAACTATGCAATGCTTGCACTGTCGATGCCACCTGATCAAATACTGTACTCACAGTTTTAGCCACCAGTAAGAACTCATGTTCTTCAATAATCTCATCCTCCCACCGAAAGATTGATCGGACACCCGGAAGAATATTTACGCAGGCCACCAACCTTTTCTCAACTAGCTCTGTAGCAATACTCGTTGCTTCAGCTTCGGATCCCACCGTGACTAACACAACAATTTCATCCATGTGTGCAGGGGATGCTCAATGTTTCATGACCTGATAATGAATAATCTACAATAGAAAAATCAAGAATAAGGAAGGTCGCTATCCAATACCCCACCTTCTTTAATATTATCGGTTGTTTTATCGTTACCTAAAGTCTAAAAGTAATCTTCTGACCTTGAAAGATCAACCCAAAATAATGTCTTTTTTCCAGTCTTCAATAATTCCAACGACTTAGCGTGGCAGTAACCGATTAGGGTCATGATTGGCCAACCCCACTAAATCGACGACAGCAGGCTTGAGAGCCTGTTGGAGGGCTAGAGGATAGCTCTCTATGGCATTCTCAAGACCATAATAGGGGCCATCAAGGTGCTTGCCTTCAAAATCCATCGTCATATTCCAAAGGACTGTAGTCGCATCATTAACAGGAGTAAGCCGTAGATCTAATTCCAGATTGGTTGTGGTCTCACTCATGGGTAGTCCCAACATCCACAATAAGGGGCCGATCGGCCCCAACAAATAGGTATAGAGCCGACGCTTCCATTCAGTGGAACGCAACCGACCACGAAACACCACCTCAGCTGGCCATTGTTCTTCATCTTTCGCATATTGCACAGACAAAAATACTTGAGTTTGATTCAATTCGTCGGCTATAGATTGCGCAAAATCATGCGGTGGGTCGAACCTGACCACATCAACCTCTTCTGGGCTTTCTACGTCTTCCGGGCGCTCATAGATCGTATCACCATACGGAACGAGTGGAATCGCTGCTTGCCAATATTCTTCCTTCTGGCCCTGCCCTCTTAAGTCTTCTATAGGAAGAACAATAGCCTTGATCGGAATAGAGGCATTCGCTTTGTGAGAAAGATAGGATCCCGTTGAAGAGGGAGGATATTGCCAATTCCGGTTACCAAGGCATCCTGACAATGAGAGCCAACTAACAATTAACACCATACCAACAACCAGTCGACTGCAAGAGACACCCATCATTCAAGACTCCTTTCTTGACTTTGGTAATATTCAGCTCTAGCCGCTTCCCCTTTAGTGAGGGAAATGGCTTCATAGGCATTTCATGATTGGGGGAGGGAGGCAAGCAACCAGAGACCAACGATGTCTCAATGGAGGAGGCACACTGTATAATCACCCTTACAGAGCAAACAGTCTTTTATGACGCAAATCCACCGGCTTGGCCTATTAGTGCTTGAAATTCTGAATAGGTCCGGGCAACAGGGAACTGGGGATACTCCTGGATAATAGTATCAGGTGGACAGAAAAAAAATCCAGCATCGGCTTCCTGTATCATGGACACATCATTATACGAATCACCGCCTGCCAGGACCCGAAACCCTAGATTTTTCAACGCATGCACCGCGTGTTTTTTTTGGTCTTTCTGCCGAAGGAAATAGTCAGTGATGAATCCTTCTTCGTTGATACCCAGAGTATGGCAAAAAATAGTAGGAAATTGAAGTTGCTCCATCAGGGGTTGGACGAATTCATAAAACGTATCCGACAGAATAATGACCTGCGAACGTTGTCGTAACCATGACATAAATTCTGGCACGCCTGGCAAAGGGGATATTCCTCGAACCACTTCATGAATATCGTGAATGGTGATGCCATGAGTACGCAACACATCCAATCGCTTTTTCATCAAAACATCATAATCGGAAATATCACGAGTGGTCAGCCGTAATTCCTGCAAGCCGACCTTATCAGCCAAGCCCAACCAAATTTCTGGAAATAAGACCCCCTCCATATCAAGACATGTCATAATAGGTTGCGTCACGTCATCCTCTTCTCGTTTATTGGCTAAGGCCTTATAGCAAACACAAAACAAAACCCCAGGCGATCATAAAAGAATATCCGTCTGCATCACAACTCCCAAAAACAATTCCTTCACCTTCTATGAACCGTTTACCACAGATCGAGAAGATCATGCGGCGTTTCGCAATAAAAGTCTGGATTCAGTGCAGCGACTCGCTCTCGATTACCATAACCATACCCCACAGCACAGGCCCGAATACCAGCAGCTTGAGCCGCGCGAACATCATTCGTGCTATCGCCAATCATGACCGTGTCTGAACGATCAGCCCCCAATACTTCGAGTGCCCGCTCTAGCATGACCGGTTCTGGTTTCAATTCACTCGTATCTCGCGGAGCTTCCACGTGCTGAAATACATCACTCGCCTGCAGCCCATCAACAATGGCAAGTGTATACTCCAATGACTTATTCGTCACAATGACTCTTGTGCGATCTTTATAGTGTTGAAGCACCTCCCAGATCCCTGGATACCAACGCGTCGTCTCAACACAATGCTCTAAATAATGGACCCGAAACACCTCCAGCGCCAGCTCATACTTCTCAGGATTGTCCTCACCCACAGATAGACGGAGGAGTCGCTTCACACCATCTCCCACAAAACTAAAAATCTCCTCGACAGATCGAATGGGCAGTCCCAAATCCCGTAGAGTACAATTCACTGCCGTCGCAATATCTACTTTGGAATCAATCAAGGTTCCATCAAAATCAAAAAGCAACACTTCTGCACGCCATTTTATCATTACTGAAGTCTTCCCTCTTCCGCTTTCAATTGTTGATGTAAGGAGGCAAATAAGGCCTTCTTCGTTGGTTCAGATTCGCTCAACTCTGTCCACCGCACAAAATCCATCAATCGTTGTCGACCAACATGTGGAGGAAGTTGGGGATGAACAATTTGCCATCGATCATAGACCGATTTGACATGAAACAAATAGGATTCTTGATGGGGATCAGCAACAAAGGTCACGCCTTCCCAATACATCGTTCCAAGTACATCAAACACAACAGGAATTTTTGCCTCAAGCCCACTCACAATTTCCCATTGCGCCACATCATCCACAATGTGAAATTTCGAGATCACAACCACCTGCCCCCAAGCAAGTTCATTTTTCCAATGTACATAGGGTTCAAGAACTTGCCAAGTAGAGGCCTCTAACCGAGAACCTTTTTTATCTAATGATAAATACTTGTGCAAGATTTTTGTGGGATCTTCCCGAATATGACGATTGAAGGCGTTCGAGGACGTAGCACTTCCAATCAGAACACAGGCCATAATTGAGAGGACGATCTTTGTCTTTCCTGATAAAGGATTTACACACATGCCATACATAATCCTACTGAACAATCAGCACGAATGGATCACACTGAAGGGAAGGAGCGTTTCTACCCTTTAAAGAGGATAACCAGGATAATCCCAAGGAGCAGCCAGAGAGGAATGGACAGCATAAGACCCCAGGCGAGTCCTTGCGCTGTTTTGAGACGGCCTTTCAAGGTTTGTTTTTCTAATGCTTTCGAAATACGCAACTTGACATCTTCCAGATGAAACGGCTTCGTAATATAATCATCCGCCCCACGATTAATTGCATCCACCGCCGTATCAATAGAGGGATGGCCAGTGATCATCAGAAAAATAACTTCGTTATTCTTGATTTCACGCACTCGCCGCAATAGCTCCATGCCATCCATGTTGGGCATAATTAAATCAGCCATCACCACATCAAACGCACCTTCCCCATATTCAATTAAAGCCTCCTGCCCATTTTTCACCGCCACCACGACATACCCGAGCGACAATAAAAATTCCGTCAATCCCTCACGAACCCCGGCATCATCATCCACAACTAAGATACGTTCAGCCATTGCTGTTCACCCTCCTTGGAAAGTCACTGAGACCCCGCACTAGGCACACCGTCTTCCTAAAAGGTCGGAAAATCAATCACCACCACATCTTGTGGGACGGTGAATTTGAGTAAATCTGTCGAAAGGCCTTGATTCATCTGAATATCCGCAAAGCGTACTCGAGAAATATTTCCACTGGTTTCAAAGATGCTAATGGTTTGAATCAGATACGAATCAGGAAATAATTCAAGAATAATTTTCTTGATAGTTGGCGCTGTGTCTCCGTCAGGTTTAGGGATTAACATTAAATCCCTTAGCTCTTGAGCACCATTCGCTGCTTCAGGAGACTCCAAAACCGTGAACTGCTGCGAAAGTTTGCCCACCCCTAACAGCAAAGCTAAAGGACCTTTTGAAGCAGCAATTTGCGTAAGAGTGCCCTTCACCACTTGCTGATGCTCAGGAACATACATCATCACGGCATCACCATCTACATAAATATGCTCTTTCGAAGGTTCGAGATAATCCCAACGTAAGAGCCCGGGCTTTTTTAAATAAAAACGCCCCGTGGATTTAAAGCCTGACTCAAAACCTTCAATAATAGTCTCTTGGGTAAAGGTGCCTTGCAAGTCCTGAGTCTTGGCATAACGATCATCCACCCGCCCGACCACGTCATCAACCTTGGCGGCCAAGGCTGGACCGCCGGACATCAGCAACGCGATCACCCAACAAACAAGGAGGTTCAATACCATGTGCCGCTTCATCCAATCTCCGCTGTAGCCGTTCCTCGAGCCAAAACCTCACGTCGCCCATCACGCCCTGGGGCACTCACAAGACCCTCTTGCTCCATTTGCTCCATCATTCGTGCCGCTCGAGGATACCCTACTCTGAGGCGTCGCTGTATAAATGAAGCGGAAGCTTGACCGGTTGCCATGATCAGTTCTCTCGCTCGTTCATACGTTTCATCTTCAACCGCATCTTCAGTTGAGGATTCTTGACCGGTGGCTAAGGCACCTTCGTCGTATATTGGAGCCGCCTGCGACTTGACCCATTCCACGACATTTCGGACTTCATCATCTGAGACATAAGGACCATGCAGTCGAACAATGCGCCCCGTCCCTGACTCGAGAAACAACATATCACCTTTTCCTAGTAAACTTTCAGCGCCATTTGCATCGAGAATCGTCCGTGAATCAGTTTTTGAGGATACTTGATACGCAATGCGCGCCGGGAAGTTAGCCTTGATGATCCCCGTGACCACATCCACAGAAGGCCGCTGTGTCGCGAGAATCAAATGAATACCCGACGCCCGAGCCATCTGAGCAAGTCGGGCAATACGGTCTTCAATATCTTTCGGGGCCACCATCATTAAATCAGCAAATTCATCGATCACGACGACGATATACGGCAACGGAACACGCTCCTCAATCGGAGGCTCTAAAGCTGGAGCATCTTCGATATCCATTGATTGCCCTTTACTCATCTTCTTTTTGCTTTGCCCTGAAGATCCCGACTCCTGAAGCTCAACTATTTTTCGATTATAGGCATCAATATTCCGAACGCCCAATTCCGCCAACACCCGATAACGCCGCTCCATTTCCTGAACGACCCAACTCAAACCACGGGCCGCCTCCTTCGGATTCGTAATCACAGGGCGGAGGAGATGGGGAATACCATCATACACTTGTAATTCTAAAACTTTGGGATCAACAAGCAGAAGCTTCACCTCATCTGGATGAGCCGTGAACAAAATATTTAAGAGCAGACAATTTAATCCCACACTCTTACCCGACCCTGTCGCTCCGGCTACGAGCAAATGAGGCATGGTGCGTAGATCGGTAACGACAGGCCGCCCATAAATATCCTTGCCAAGAGCAATGGCCAACTTTGACCGTGCTTTGGCAAACGCATTCGACGTCAACATATCTTTCAAGCCAACAGTTTCTCGCTGCGGATTAGGAACTTCAATGCCTACCGTCGATTTGTTCGGTAGAGGGGCCACCACTCGCACCTTCAAGGCCTTGAGAGCCATCGCCAAATCATCCGATAAGGTGACAATCCGCGAGACTTTGATGCCCGGCGCTGGGGCAAACTCATACATGGTAATCACTGGTCCTGGATGAACATCAGTGACACTTCCTTCAATCCCAAAACTGCCGAGAGTTTGTACCAAAATGTCAGATTGTGACTTCAATACCGAATCAGTCTGATGTGCAGCTCGAGCTGCATGTGTGTCTAGAAGATCGGAAGCCGAAGGCATGACGTACGCTTCACCGACAGTTTTGCGCACGACATAGTCTTGATCCGTTTGATCAGTCAATGCGAGGCGGGGTTCAACTTCGATTTGTGCAGGATCCGCGTCGAGAGTATCTTTCGATCCTTTAGACAATTCAAGAATGGAATCCAAGCCCAAGCTCCCGATTCCTCCTCGCGCGGCCAATTCCCGATTAATTCTGATCGATTTATTCTTTTTGGGCTCCGTACCCTCCACCCACCACTCACGCTCTTTTAATGCCGAGAAGGATGCCGCCATGTAATTCCATAGTCTCCCTGCTAGGGCTATCGTGCCACGAGCTAATTGCCCAAGAGACACAGGGACCAAAAGCAAAAAGGCGACCAATAACATCGCACCCAAAATAATAGTGGCACCAGTCACTCCAAAATAGGCCCCCAACATGCCGGAAACTTCCTGCCCTATAATTCCACCAGAGGCAGCACCATGGGTACCAGCCGTCGTCTGAGCGCCAAATTGCAGATGCAGCAACGAGCTCACGGATAAGATGGCGAGTAATGACCCCAACCATCCAACAAGGGTTAGCTCTAGCCGTTCCGACCACAGTAACGTCAGGCCAAACCCCACTAATAACAGAGGTAGGACAAATGCCCCCCCACCCACGAGAGTCAACAAAGAGAAAGCAACTGTCGAACCGACAAGGCCAACAGCATTATCCGGCATCAGTTGCGTTGAGGAATGAGGAAAAAATAAGACAGGGTCGGCAGGAGAAAAGGTCAGAAGACTCAGTAACCACAAGATTCCAATTGTGGCGAGAAAAACCCCTGTAATTTGAACGGTTAACGAAGAAGTTTCCTTCACAGGCTTCTTCTTTTTCCCTTCTTTCTTACTGGGGAAAATACTCATGAAAAAATCGTACCATAAGGGTTTCTATTGAGCAAACAACCCTTAAGTCTATAGCTCCTATTCAAAAACAAGAGATATGTTAAGGAACAGATGTCAAAAGGCAGGCAATGCTCTGCTTAATTCCTGAAACTCATGGACAGATAGGGTTTCGGCGCGTCGAGTGAAAGAGATCCCTGTTTCATGCTGGACTTGTTGCAGGGATTCATCAGAGATTTTAACGGAACGGAAAGCGTTCATGAGGGTTTTGCGACGTTGGCCGAATGCTGACCGGACCACTCGTTGAAAGTGCGGCAAGTGTACTGGTTTTGCTGAATGCCCGTGGCGAATATCCAAGCGCACAACCCCAGAATCCACATCCGGGACCGGACGAAAACATTTCCTGGAAACCTTAAAACCGAATTTCACATCAGCCAGGTGTTGCACCATGACCGATAGCACGCCATAGTCTTTACTCCTTGGCTTAGCCACTAATCTTTGCGCGACTTCCTGTTGAACCATCAAGACCATTCGAGAAATATGTTGTTGAGACTCCAATAACCGAAACATGATGGGCGTTGAAATATTATAGGGCAGATTGGCGACCACAACGGTCGAGGGTGGAAGCTGGGAAAATGGATATTTCAGCGCATCCTGTGCTTCAACCTCCAGGTTAGGATACCCAGCCAATTCCGTCTTCAAAAACTCCACCATCCTGGGATCCACCTCTAAGGCCAACACATGCTTAGCAGCCTGGCACAATAATCCAGTCAATGCGCCACCACCGGGTCCAATTTCGCAAACCGAATCTGAAGGTTGAATATCCGCGAGACTGACAATTTTTCGAATCAGATTGGGATCAATCAAGAAATGCTGACCGAGTCGTTTGCGTGGATAAGGAGGAAGCGATGCCATGAGGTAAGGATATGATTAGGCGGAATCAGAGGTCACAATCTAAGAAGACGTGCGTTTCATTTGCCAAAGGACGGCTTCAGGGTATACCGATCGTCTGAATGTCTTTGGCCAGCTTCTTGAGGTGTCGTCGGCACATATCGACTTCATCCGCTAATTCATCGAAGACATCCCCCACAAAATACGTCGTCTCCAACCATTCCTTAGTGATGTGTTGAAGATATTCTGGACTAACATGAGGCTCAAGACCTTCCACAACCTTTCTCTTCCATTTCGTCACATGGTCTTTACCCTGTACGGCATTAAGAGCCTTCTCTGCTTCGGCATGAATAGTCGTGATCTCCTCTATCTGACTTTGGATATAGGCCAGCAACTCTGCTGTGTCGTCACTCATGAGCGTCCCCTCTGTTCAACAAGTATTGAGCATCAATGGTCTTACAGCAATTAGCAAAGCTCCGCAACACAATTAAAATTTCCTCTACTTGTTGCATATCAACCACATTTCATGCCTTCTTCAATTAGGTGGCCAGCCACATACTGCGACACAGCCATTCGTTTCTTATTCGCAGGTTGAATATCGATAAGATGGAGGACCCCAAGACCCGTCTGAACGTGGATCGCCTGTTTGGTCACACCCACAATCGCTCCAGGTGGATCATGATGGTTGTCCGAAGACGAAGACAAGGCCTCATCCTGCTCTGAGATTTGCACCCTCCAAATGCCCCATCGTTCCCCATTCACAAACGTATAGCCGCCGGGCCATGGAGATAAGCCCCGAATTCGATTCGCTAACGTTGAGGCAGATTGACTCCAATCAAGAAGCCCGTCTTCTTTCTTGAGGATAGGGGCCAGGGTCGATTGGGATTCATTTTGTACTTGAGGTGTCATCGAACCCGCCACCCATTTTTTAAGTGTCGGCACCAAAAGACGTCCACCCATATCGGCCATCCGACTCGCCACATCCCCTGCCGTATCTTCAGCGGTTATCGGCATCACAGCTTGCTCGAGAATGGCACCAGTATCTAAACCCGCATCCATCATCATAATAGTGACCCCTGTTTCACGCTCCCCATTGATGACCGCCCATTGAATCGGGGCCGCACCTCGATATTTTGGCAACAACGAGCCATGCACGTTCACGCATCCTTTGGGAGGAAGATCTAGGATCACCTGAGGCAAAATACGCCCAAATGCGGCGACGACAATCACATCCGGGCTCCACGACCGGAGAGCCTCTAAAAATTCAGGAGCTTTCATCTTCTCCGGCTGAAAAACAGGAATATTCTGAGCCAAAGCCACTGTTTTCACGGGGCCAAACTGGATTTTTTTCCCACGACCACTGGGTCGGTCGGGTTGGCACACCACCCCCACAACCGAATATTCTGAATTAATGAGATGTTGGAGTGTAGGAACCGCAAATTCAGGGGTTCCCATAAAGACCACACGCATCATATATTCTCTCAATCACCTACAAAGGAAATCCAGGGTACCATATAACCTGGGAGTGTTGAATAATAGTATTTTCTAGAGGCAAATTGGCTCACAAGTACTGTGGATATCAGAGGCGTCGAGTTGGTTCAAAAAAGCATGTCCTGAGCATTGCCGAAGGGTCCGCCCAGCAGGCCGCAGCCAATTTGACGCGAGGAGCGTAGGCGCTGTACATGAGCACGGAAAGTTCGTGAGAACGACGCTGGCGGGTTTTTTCAACAGACCCAACCTCTGATTCGGAAGAACAACAAGGTCTGACGGTCATGCAGAACTTTCATCACACGCTTGTGCGAATTGACTCCCTTTCAAATACTGTGATAGAAGCCCACGCAAAGACAATTTCGACAGCACTGTAGCCCTGAATACAGGAAAAGGATCGCGAACATGGGTGGACATAGCCATTGGTCAACGATCAAGCGTCACAAAGGCGCCCAAGATGCGAAACGGGGAAAAATCTTTACCCGCGTCATCCGTGAAATTTCCATTGCCGCCCGCAACGGAGGCGATCCTGACGGCAATCCAACCTTGCGTCAAGCCATCGCAAAATCCAAAGAAGTCAATATGCCAGTCGATACGGTAAAACGGGCCATTCAGCGCGGGACAGGGGAATTACCTGGAGTCCAATTCGAAGAATTTATCCTTGAAGGCTATGGTCCAGGGGGGACAGCGCTCCTCTTGGAAATTTCAACCGATAAACGTAACCGAGTTGTAGCAGAGATTCGAAACATTCTCACAAAGAATAATGGCACCATGGCAGAACCGGGAGCGGTGGCATGGCAGTTCCAAAAAAAAGGGTTAGTCGTGATCGAAGGCCAACCCGTCACTGAAGAACAATTGTTCGATTTGGTCTTGGAAGCCGGCGCCGAAGACGTGAAACAAACCCCGAGTGGATTTGAAATCATCTCAGAACCAGCAGATTTCGAAGCCGTCAAAGCAGCCATTGAAAAAGGACAAATCGAAACGAGCCTGTCAGACATCACGTTTCTTGCCCAAAACCATATTCAACTTGAAGGCCGAGATGCAGAACAAGCCTTAAAGCTTATGGACCTTTTGGATGAAAACGAAGACGTGGTAAAGGTCCATGCCAACTTTGAAATATCTGACGAATTGATGGAAAAAATGGCCGCCGAAGGTGCCTAAGCCTTGTAGGGATTCCTTCATTCTCCCGTTGTTCTTTCTTTCACATTCCCCAACTGCTTTTGCAACCATCTTCGTTTTTGAAGAAAGTCTGAGATTGCTCCAACCATGATTGCCTCACTGGCAGGAACCCTCACTTCGAAAACACCCCAAGATGCCATTATTTCGGTGCAGGGGGTTGGCTATCAGGTATTCATCGCACTTTCGACCTATTTCACCCTTCCAGACATCAACACTGCGGTGCAGGTCTACGTCTCCACCCACATCCGGAACGACACGATTCAACTCTTTGGCTTTGCGACGACAGAAGAGAAACAAGCCTTTTCACTACTTACCACCATCAGCGGTGTCGGACCGAAACTCGCACTTAGCGCATTATCAACCCTGTCCGTCCCTAACTTATGCACCGCGATTGAATCAAGCGATATCGAAACCCTCGGATCCATTCCCGGCGTGGGGAAAAAGTCGGCCAGCCGAATGGTTTTGGAACTTAAAGACAAAACCACTCGCATCATGATGTCAGATTCTCAAAAACCTTCCGCGTCCCCAACAGAACCAAGCAACTTCTTACAAGATGAAGCCGCCTCCGCACTCATCAACTTGGGATACCGCACACCCGAAGTAAACAAAGCCATCAATCTCGCCCTCACCAAAATAGATGAAAGCTACGAACTGGAAGACCTCATCCGCACCACCCTCAAAGAACTCGCCAAAGGTTAAACACAGCAAATTAATTTGAGAATCTCATAAGCCTCTTTCCTTTACACGTTAGCCAGGCCTCTCATTTTGGGTACATCCTATTTGAGAAGGTTAGCCCGTTCATTAAATTATGAAGCGGAATCCAGGGAACGCCAAGATTCTACGCTTTTTGTTTCACAAGTGAAGATTAAGGCTGGAAAACACGAAGATCCGTCGCAGGCATGTCCTCGCCGGATTCATCACGTTTGACAGGCAGGTCATAGTGAAGGGTAATCCGTTCCTTGCGGTGTTGCGCCTCTAATTCACGGCACTTCTGCTCAAGCCGCCGATATTCTTGTTGATAATTAGCGCATCAGGTTGCTATGACGGTCTTTTTCCACGTATGTAGATGAATAACCTCGACAATGTTATTCAGATATTCCCAAACACTCTTTTCCTCATGGTAGCGCCGGTCGCGTGTAATCTCTCGAGTTAACGCCTTCTCGCGCGCTTGTTCGCGATACCCTTCGAGTTCTTTGCGATGCGTGACTTGAAGTTGATCGAGCACGGCTAAAAGCTCAACACCTTCATGACGTTGCTAAGCATGCAGTTGTTGCTTTTCGGGAGCCAATTACCACACAACACCATTCGGAGAAAAAGGGAGAGCCAAGTGTATCAAGCTTTCTTCTTGATTCCACGTACTGCGTACAGTACATGGTGTGGAAATGCCGACAAGATATAGAAGATCCGTTGAAGGGTCTTTAGGTGAAGACTTCGAAGCGTCGACTAGGAAGGACTAGAGGGTTTCGCGAATTTTTTGCCCCTGTGCAGCACTTTCAATCACTCGCTTGAAAAAACGCAAGACATCGGCTAGATCAAGCCAGAACCCACAATTAATACACTTCGCATTAAACCGGCGTGACACTCTCGTGTATTGCCGTTCCACGACCATGGCGCCTTGGCATCGCAAGCATTTCATAAAAAATTCACCGAATCTTCTCAGCAGGTCATGACAATGACCTCGAGAACATGCATAATTTTATTGCTGTATTCGGGTGCGTCAACTGTACTCATGGCTAAAATAGAGTGTCAAGAATTGTCGAGCGCTTCTTCTAATGGTGGAGAGACAGACTCCCCTCCTGCGCGCCTTTTCAGACCATGATGCAAAAAGATCGACACATTACTCGACGCATTATTCGCAATCGCCAACCCTGGCTGCTCACCTCGTCCCGCCGCGACAGACAGCGAGGTGATGGCGAACGGGGCATGAGGCGTTCCATAATGGCGTGGAGGATAGCGAAAGGTGCCATCACCCTTGCCATAGAGCAACGACATACTCGACGACTGAATATTCACGACGGCGACATCAGGAATTTTGTCGCCATCGAAATCCTGAGCCACTCCATGATTCGGCCCGGCCTCGCCACCAGAGTCTTTTCCCTCTTGAAATGTGCCATCGCCATTCCCTAAAAACACGGTAATGGTATTCATTTCACCATTGATGACTAACAAGTCCAAAATTTGATCGATGTTAAAATCAGCAAATGACACGCTGAGTGGTCGTTTACCTGTTCGATAATCTTTGGGCGATAAGAACGTTCCATCCCCCACACCCAACCAAATCGACACGGCATGGCTCATTGGGCCGCCATTGCTCACGGCAATATCCAAATGTTGATCCGCATTCAAGTCTGCGGACGCCACAGACGTTGGCGTATCCCCATATTCATAGAGCGCCCCTACACGAAATTTCCCGTTCCCCATTCCTAAGAATACTTGGATCTTGTCATTGCGAAGTGCTACGACCATGTCTGGCAAAAAATCTTCATTGAAATCGCCAGTCGTAATACTGACTGGCGTGCGTCGGACCCTGTATTGGGCGCCACGCAAAAATGTGCCATTTCCCTGGCCCAAAAAGACTAATACATGGTTCTCACCTGAGCAGGCCACCACCATGTCTGCAAATTTGTCTAAATTAAAATCATCAACGGCCACATTTCGTGGCTCTTGGCAAGCCGTAATGATTCTGTGATCTTCAAAACCCCCATCGCCAGTCCCCATGAGGAGCGAAAGGGAGTTGTCCTGAATATTGGTCGTGACTAAATCCGTAAATCCATCCCCATTAAAATCGCTCGCTTGGATAGATGTTGGGTTTTTACCTACGTGTAAATCTCTGTAATGATAGATGAGATCAGGCGGGGTATAGTCATCACCGGCGGGGCATGCGGCCAATCCTAAGAGTAGAAAGGTCACCACAAGATATGGAGACTGGAAAAACCTGGTAAACAACGATTCCAATATCCTGGCGCCTTTCCCCCTTAAACAGGAAGTTATAGCCATATTTGTACGAAAAATCTGAAAGCGGCCAAAGTATACGGATTTCTACATATCCTGTAAAACTAGAAGCAATCCCAGAATGAACTCAACTTGTACGCCGTGACTGCTTATGCAGATCAAGAAGATGAGCTGTTATCGCTTCGAAGCTTCTTTTTATGGCTAGTGCGAAGAGGCCTCAAAGAAAAGACCCCAAGCTAATTTCTCGCAACGTCATCAGATCCTGGACTCATTGAAACGAGACTCCAAAACAAGAATATAACTCGTGGCCCAGCATCCATGCATCTCGCATCTGCCAAAGAATTCAATATCAGCGTGGCTGGCACGGGAAGCATTACCGAAAAATCCTTGGGTTTCAAACACACGATCAGGTATCTTTTGGCAGCAGCCTAACCGTTGCATAAGCCAGTTGAATCATAGCAAGATAACCTGTAGGTCTTTATGTCTCAATATTATGGGAGGAAGAACAATGGGTTTGGCAGATAATACGTGTGTGCCATGTCGTGGTGGCGTTCCTTCCTTGGAATCTCCGAAAATCCAAGAATTATTAGGTCAATTAGAAGCCGGGTGGACGCTGAACGACCAAGGGCACATTGAGCGAACCTATGAGTTTCCCAACTTTGCGGACGCCCTCGCCTTTACTAATCGTGTGGGAAATGTGGCTGAAATTGAAGGACACCATCCTGATCTGTACTTGGCTTGGGGAAAGTGCAAAGTTGAGATTTGGACGCATAAAATTCAAGGGTTAACTGAGAGTGATTTTTTTCTCGCGGCGAAGGCTGATCGGGCGTTTGCTCTTCCCCCTCTGAATCTCTAGCAGCTCATGGCGACCACCTCCACCCTTATTCAGCCAAGCTCTTCGGGAGTGAAAGAGACGGCTCCTTCCTCTCCTGAATCCACAACGGATTTCAGTTCCTTGGGCACGAGGGTTGCCTTGGTCACCATGCCGTTTTCGTATTCAAAGTTTCCATCTATTCAATTGGGCACCCTGTCGGCCCTCTTGAAATCGCAGGGCATCGACACCAAGACCTATCACTTGAATTTGCAGTTCGCCCATAAGATTGGCGTGCCGCTGTATGAAATCTTGTGTGAAAAGCGCGGCCTCTTTGGGGAATGGCTGTTTTCGGCCCTCCTCTTTCGGGACAACCCCAAACATGCGGAGTACCCGCAGATGTTCAAGCCTGTCTTTGAAGATACGGCTCGAGAAGCTGGCTGTTCGATTGGTCATTTGGAAGAGATCGCTCGAACCATTGCTCCGCAATTCTTAACTTGGGCCCTGACCTCCGTGGACTGGGATCAATATGACGTCGTAGGTTTTACCTCAACCTTTGACCAAAACGTCGCCAGTCTTTCATTGGCCAAATTGATCAAGGATGTGTATCCAGATGTTCGGATTGTCTTTGGGGGAGCCAATTTTGATGGAGAGATGGGCTTGGAACAGTTTCGGGCATTTCCTTGGATCGACTACGTAGTGAGTGGGGAAGGCGAACATTCCTTTCCCCCTCTTGTCCAACGTATTTTGCTCAAAGAGGAAAGTGCTATTCCCCCTGGTATTGCCCATCGCAAAAATGGCGAGATTTGCTTCACTCCCAATGAAGAGTTGGTCACAAAATTTGATCAAGCGCCACCTCCCGACTATGACGACTACTTTGCAGATTTAGACGAATTAGATCGCCAAGGTTCCACTGGCCTGAATCGCATTTTGCTGTACGAAGGGTCACGAGGCTGTTGGTGGGGAGAGAAACATCATTGTACTTTTTGCGGGTTGAATGCTCAGGCCATGGATTTCCGTGCCAAGTCTCCGGATCAAGTGGCTGTTGAATTAGAGTTCCTTTCCAGCCGTTATGACACCAGTCGCTTTCGATTGGTCGATAACATTATCGACATGAAATATGTGGACGGGTTATTCGGTCAACTGGCTCAACGACACGTGGACCTTGATGTCTTTATGGAGACGAAGAGCAATCTCAGTAAACGCCAAATTCAAACCTTGGCTCAGGGCGGCGTCAAATGTATGCAGCCTGGAATTGAAAGCCTCAGCCACGCTCAACTCAAGGAAATGGACAAGGGCGTCAGTCCTCTACAAAATATTCAATGTTTGAAGTGGAGCCAATATTATCATATCGATTTATCCTGGAATATTTTGTTGGGATTTCCTGGGGAGACCAATGCCGATTATCAGCGGCAAATGGAGATGATTCCTTCATTGCTCCATCTTCAGCCCCCTGAATCCACGTCAAAATTATGGCTGGAG
>JAJDBS010000264.1 GCA_029261235.1 Nitrospirales bacterium | reverse complement strand
AACGGTCAATGGCTCTTAGCCCATGATGCCTTTGAAGTGCTTGAACAATTCGCCCCTAAACCTTAATTCTCGCCTTCTGAATTCAAGAATCCTATCAATGCCTCAGTATGCCGACATTGCCATCATCGGTGCCGGTGCGGCCGGTCTAGCAGCAGCCATTTTTGCAGCGGAAAGCAATCCATCCCTGCAAATTGCTCTTCTAGATGGGGCCAAATCCGTTGGAGCCAAAATTCTGATTTCAGGCGGCGGCCGCTGTAATGTGACCAACCAGAAGGTCACCGCCTCTGACTATAATGGGAATCGAAAAATCATTGACAGGATTCTCCGACGGTTCACTGAGGATGATGCCCGTAGCTGGTTTGACGCGCTTGGCGTTCCCCTACAAACAGAACCTACGGGAAAACTGTTTCCCGTGAGTAACAAAGCCCGAACGGTACTCAACGCCCTTATCGATCGATGTCAACAATTGTCGATCACTCTTCTGACACAACACCGAGTTCAATCCATTACGTATCAAGAGCCCACGTTTCTGATTCAGCATGCACAAGGCCTCCTTCAGGCAGGAACCGTGATTGTCGCAGCTGGCGGGCGTTCCCTCCCCAAAACAGGTTCAGATGGCTTGGGATGGGATTTGGTTCAACAACTGGGCCATACCATGACGCCAACCTGTCCTGCTCTCGTCCCATTACTACTTGATGCGTCATTTTTCCATGCCGAGCTTTCTGGAATTTCGCATGAAGTGACGCTCACCACTCGAGTCAATGAACGCATAGTTGATCGTCGAACTGGTAGCCTGTTGTGGACACATTTTGGCATAAGCGGACCAGTCACAATGGATGCCAGCCGTTTTTGGGTCTTGGCCCACGAGCAAGGACACCACGTCCAACTCCACCTTAATAGTGTTCCCCAATCAACACATCAAGACATTGAGAACTGGCTCATGCAAGCCTCGACACTCCCCGGTCGTCAAACCATTCAAGCATTACTTGCAGAGCGCCTACCAAGTCGCGTGGCCATACAGCTTGCGAAATTTCTTAATCCAGATCTCGGCCTCACCCCTGTCAACCTTCTTCAAAAGCACACGCGCAATGCCCTGACTCATGCCCTCACCAACCTTGCTCTTCCTGTTACAAATTCACGCGGGTGGAATTTTGCCGAGGTGACGGCAGGGGGGATTCCCTTACAAGAGATCAATCCTTCTTCCATGGAATCCAAAAAAATCCCCGGGCTCTATCTCATTGGAGAAATGTTGGATTGCGATGGACGCATCGGCGGATTCAACTTTCAATGGGCGTGGTCAACCGGATATCTTGCGGGATACCATGCTTCGCGGGCATACGAGGAAAAGAATACCCAAGGAAAACACACGCATGAGTAACTATATTTTTGAACAGCAATCAGAAGCGCACGAATTTCGACGGCTTCAACTACTTGAGGCCGCGAATGATCCAATGACTATCGCCATGTTGGAGGAAACAAAGATTCAATCCGGTTGGAAGTGCCTGGAGCTTGGAGCAGGCGCTGGGTCTATCTTACGTTGGTTGGGCCATCGCGTCGGACCATCCGGCCTAGCTGTTGGCGTTGATAAGACCACCAGTTTTCTGAAGGATTTCACTAATACACCATTTCAGATTTATCAAGGCACATTTCTAGAAGTGGATTTACCCTATTCCTTTGATTTTATTCATGGAAGATACATCCTTATTCACAATCAATCCGACATGGATATTCTTCGAAGAATGTTCTCGCTTTTAAAACCAGGGGGATGGGCGCTCTTTGAAGAACCAGACTTTACCTCTGCCACATTAATGGATCGAGATGCTGAGAATTCTCAAGCACGCGTGAATCGTGCCATGTGTCAAATGTTTGTGAATGCAGGGCTAGACCCCGCCTATGCCCTTGGCCTTCCACAAAAACTGGAACAATCGGGGTTTCATGTTGAGCGCGCACAATCCATCATGCATCTATGCCCAGGCAAGTCCTCGATGGCAAACGTTATCGGTGAATCAGCTTTAGTCTTAGAACAACAATATTGCCAAACCGGACTCTGCTCATCCGAAGATGTTCAGCAGTATGTCAGACTCTCTCAAGACCCAAATCATTGGGCACTGTATCATTCCACCACTTCCGTGATTGTACGCAAAACTTCATTCTAATCTCCGACTAGACTTTCAAAGAGTCATCAACCTCAGACCTGAATGAAACGAGCCATGATCGTTGAGTGTCTACTAAAACGCGGCTGCTCACGAGAGAATCTCAAACAGATTCATATGGGGGGATGATACCAGGAGTCGACGCTCCCGGAAGGCATATCTACAGAAATTAAATCTTCGTATTCCAATAAAAAGCTTGACCAGACTTCTGATTTGCCGCGAGGTATGAGTCTCCGCTATCACAGGTGAAATACGTATGACTAGAACTCGCTGGACCATTTTCAGGCCACCATGGACGAGCGATATGAGGCTTGGGTGGATCTGCTGGTTCAATTTGTTTGCATTTTTCTAATGGGTTCCAGCCTTCTGCAGCTTTATATTGGAATGCTAAAATTTTTTCATTCGTACTCACATCATAAGCCACCGTGATTTTCCGAGAAGAACTCGGCAACCATCCTGGCAGCAATCCGGTACGAATGGCATTTTCCTTTCGCGCGACATCCAAAGTAGCATATTCAGAGTCGACTGTTTCCGAACAGGCTGAGACAAAAAAGAGGAGTACAATTAATATACTAATGGAAGTTTTCATATTATTTCCTCATTGTTTGGTATATTTTGAATTTTCTCTTGGTATTATTTTCTATCTGATCGACCTGCTTATCTTGATACTCCTTAAGCGATGCTTCCGGATGGGTATGTATCTCTAATCATTCGTCTCTTTACTCCATCCTCATGTCTCTATCGGTTCGGGTTAACACAAAATTAAATTTCTCGCAGTATTATTCGACAGGTCCTCTTAAACACAAAGAAAGCGAACGGTTCCCAAATTCTCAACAATCAATGTATCTTCGCTCAAGTTAAACAAAGACCAAGCATCTTAGGTTACGTTTAGATTCGATGTTGCAAGCCATGCATGCTATGGACGGATGATAAAGCCCTCCCATAAAAAAGTAAAAAGCAGAAGTCTCTCGCGCCAAACTTCCCTGTGCTAGTGTAAGCTTCCCCAAAACATGGACAGACCAAAAGTAGAGCTTTCTGGCATCATTCACCCAGGAGGTTCTCATGAAAACGTCTCGATTCAGCGACACACAAATTATTGCGATCTTGAAACAAGGGGACCGTGGCCTCAACG
>JAJDBS010000263.1 GCA_029261235.1 Nitrospirales bacterium | reverse complement strand
TTTAACGGTGTGCCGATATGTCGAACGCAATGCGTTGCGAGCTAAGCTGGTGAAACGTGCAGAAAGCTGGCAATGGTCAAGTCTATGGCGACGAACCCAGAGCCTCAAACAAAGCCAGTGGTTAACCGATTGGCCAGTCTCGCGACCACGGCAATGGGTCAAACTGACTAATGAGTCTCAAACAGAAGAAGAATTGGCGGCTGTTCGTCAATGTGTCCAGCGCGGCCGACCTTTTGGTCAGGAGTCTTGGGTGCAACGCACGAGCCACCGTCTCAACCTCGAAAGCACCCTGCGTCCAAGGGGTCGGCCCAAGAAGACCCCTTAGCCTCATACTTTTCTATTGCCGTTTTCCTCTTTATCTGCCTTTTATGTCGTTCACTTGCAGCAGAGCGTATCTCACCGGTTTATTTTTAGAAAATCTACGATTCAAGAGCGGTATAACGGAAAATTTCCCCAACTGTTCAATCCTTCAAAAAATTAGGTGTTTTTTACTTTCTGAACTTTTCTATTCGGAAGCATCTTGACACTGTTGCGGGTAATCGGTAGGAAGTAGGCCAAATTCAATGGATGGATTGTAGGTGGAGAGATTTTCTGTCTGTAGGTCACAATGCTAATTTCAATGTGGGCCTGTTGAAAAAAATCCGCCAGCCTTCGCCAAGGCAATGGCTGACAGGCTAGCGGTTCCATGCCTGCCGAAGCGGCTTCGCATAGGCAGGTCGCCATTTTTCCGTGCTCACGTACAGGAAGTACGCTCCGCGCGCAAAAAAAGGCTGCAGCCTTGCTGGACGAACTTTATTGAACAGACTCTAAGCCTTGGTACCACAGATAATCTTGGGGAAATTTACCTTTGGAGTTTGGTATTATTCAACACTCCCAATGTTTGAATTTATCGTCTACAAACATTTCATATTCTTATGCGACCAAGTGAGTAAAACCTTAATTTTCAGGCTTGGTTTCATTGGCCTCAAAACGTTTAAGGAAGGAGAAAGCAATGCCCAACCGTAGAGAAATAGATCATCTTATTAGCAGTAGGTTCAGAGTGGAAATTGAGGGCGTTACTCAGGCTCAGTTTACGGCTTTTGAAGGCTTGGAATCGGTCACTGAAGTCGTTACCTTTGTTGATGGTAACGATTTGGTCGTTCGTAAAAGACCTGGAAGGACCAGTTATTCCAATTTAGTGTTGAAGCGTGGGTACCTCAATAGTACTGAACTCTGGAATTGGCATAAATCGGTTATTGACGGCAAAGTGGAAAGGAAGGCGGGCTCTATCATTGCTTTGGCTGATGATGGCACTGAAATTACACGGTATAACTTTTTCGAAGGATGGCCTTGTCGCTGGAAGGGTTTTGAATTTGATGCCCAAATCGCTGGTTCGTTGTTCGAGGAAATAGAAATTGCAGTGGAGAAAGTCGAACGAGGTTAGCGCGAGGATTTCATCCTGAATGCGGATTTTGTACCGAAAAACAATGGGTGGGAGCGAAGAATATTACCACTCTTTAGATTGTTCAATGCGCTATAAACATGGATGCAAGAATTGTCGAGAAATTATTAGAAGCCAGGCTTAAGCGTGTGTTCGGAAAGAAAATTCTGCTCACGCGGGGCCCATTCGTGGTGTCTAAATTCGGGGGTATCCGGCCTGAAGTCTATTTCCACGTGTCGAAACTTGAGGATTTTGGAGGCATTACGGTGGATGGTGCCAAAATTTCTCGAAGATCAGTGAAGGGTCCATCCTCTCTTAAGGGATTTGCCGAAGAACGACCGGGTCGGATGATCGTCACAGTCAATTGTCTTTCCGGTTCGTATGACATACTGCAGGAAGTTTTGAAAACGATCTCCCCTTCTGTCCTGTTGGGGTTGGAGCAGGTGCCGAGATTTTCCCTGGGATCTTTGCAAGGCGATACCGTCCAGCTCCGCTTTGACGATTTTCAAGCGTGTCTTGCGTCTGCGGAGTTAGGTTCTGAAAACAGTGAGAAATTTTCCTACTTTCGCGGAACTTTGATTTTTCACCTAAATGGATATATTCATGTCCGAGTGACAGCGCGTGGGGGACTCACAAGTAAACCCAAAGTCGATACCATTCCACGAAAACCCAATCCTGTCCGACCCAGAAAAACCTCCCAAAAGCGTTCCTGAAGCCCTTTCCTTAACTTTCTTTAATTCCTGAAAAAATCATTGGGATGTTCGAGTTTAGTACGTCGGTATATTTACTAAATACTCGATTAACCGGACTTGTTGTGTACCAAGAATTCAACGGTAACATCTCTTCCCCTAAGTTCATGGAACGGTCAACTTTGCTAGCAAAGCCGAGAGAGAAGTAAATTGTAAGAAGAAAAAGTTCCGGATACCCTGATTACATTGAATGAATACTCTATAAGAAGTTGGAGGCAGTTTGTCATCGCGTTTAGCCTTGAAGACTGCTGGCAAAGCAGATTTGAGAACTACGAATAAACTGTTGCTTAATCTCCAAAATCACTCTCTACCCATATGAGCGAAAAATTAAAGGACTTCAAAACTATCCTGACATTTACTAAAGTTTTGTGAAAAATATCCAAATGAAAGTTGATTCTCTTCTTGAGAAGCCAAGAAAGCCATGGGTGGCAGGCCTTTTTACATTCCTTCAGCCTGGTTTTGGGCATTTGTATTGTGGGTCCTGGACAAAAGCAATTCATTTTTATTTACTTACCAAACTTTCCATAGTCATCCTTGGCTGTCTTCTCCTGTGGTTCCCATTTCCCAAAATTAATGTTGTTCTAGTTCTTATTTTAATTGTAGTACTTTATGCATTCATCATTAGACATTCAGTGTATTTTGCTAGAAAGATGGGGCATTCCTATGTATTAAAGCCCATTAACAGATGGTACTTTTATGTATTAATTTTGGTTCTTCTTGGAACCGGAGAAGCTTTGTTCTTTGATGGTTTTGTTCGAAATTCAATTGCCAGGGCCTTTAAAGTTCCCTCCGGTTCTATGGTTCCTACATTCTTGAATGGGGACCATGTCATGGCAAATAACTTTATCTATTTTTTTAAAGAGCCTGAAAGAAATGAGCTTATTACTTTCCCCTACCCAGAAGATGAATCAAAAATATTTTTAAAAAGAATTATTGGTTTGCCTGGGGACACTTTACAAGTAATAGACAAGATCTTAATCCTGAATGGAGAGAAGATTGACGATGGTTCCTACACACAAAGAGTAGATCCAGGGATTATTGACGGTCGAATTAACCCCGGGATAACTTTGGCCCTCTTACATTACCACCAGATTCCTATTTTGTGATGGGAGATAATCGCGATCAAAGTTTGGATAGTCGGTTTTGGGGTTTTGTTGAAAGGAAAAAGACCTTGGGTAGGGCTTCGGTCATCTACTGGTCATGGGATAGTTATGCTCCTTGGAGTGAAGTCATTCGTTGGAATCGAATAGGTGAACGAGTATAAAAACCTCTAATAAAGGTAGCAGGAACCTTATGAATGATGAAGTTTCTTGAATTCAAGTTCGAAGTGCAACACTTTCTTGGGAGAATCGCTGAAGCTTCGGTGTCAGGATGCGGTACAGTGAGGCGAATTTTCATGATGAACCGAGAGGAGCTTCATGCAATCCTACACCCAACTGACCCTTC
>JAJDBS010000262.1 GCA_029261235.1 Nitrospirales bacterium | reverse complement strand
GAAGACGACACCGATTCCAAAGAAGACCCAGGTGCGAATCAGGTTTCTCGTCACGGAAGGCAAAGAGCGAAAAACAGAAAGTCGAACGAGAAAGAGAGGAGTCGTGTGCCTACTTGACCAAGCCTGCTAATGGGTGACCCTGCTATTTGACCATACAGAAGCTGGGGTTAGTAATTCGCCAAGGACAGGCAGGACGAAACCTTAGGATAGGAGAGCAATGAAACGGAAAGGACTCGATGCTTCGCATTACAATCACTGGAAGAAGATCCTGAGAAAGATATCCTTTCGCCAGTCATAAACATCCAGACGGAATTCCGTTCAGGGAAGTTTTAGTGTTGGCCTAGAAAAAAAATGAGCGATTTGGTCCCTGCGATGAATACTGCGGAGATAGCTCAGAAAATGCTCACTTCTGTTATCTAAACAGATACAGAGATGTATCTCTTTGGAAACTTTCTAGGAAAAAAATTGGATATCCAGAACGTCGTACATGCCAATACCCTAAAAAGAATCTTAAAAAGGTCTTTAGAAAAGCGGGGTTATCTCCTAACCAGTCGAAGTGGACCATTGTGGAGAACGTGAGCATGATAAATGCTATGTGATTAGGAATATCGGGACGCGATAAATTTTTCCTGAAGTCAGAGAAGTGAAAATGATTAGGTAGGTAATCTGGCAAGTAGTTGTAATGGGCCTTTGGATATTGGCCTGGAGCGATTCAGGGAAACCGCCTCCGATCATTTGCCTTTTGTCACTCGAGTTAAAATTGATCGAGGTAGGGATTAGGTGCTCATTAGAGAAGAGAAAGGCATGGTGCTGGCACAAGTACAGAGACCAAAAGTCACTTGAAAAGTATTACGAAGCCTTTGACTCAATCGTATCCGGTTTAGATGCCAACATTGAACTAAACGCACTAGATTGAACGGAGAAAAATAGATGAAAAAAAACTTGAAGGTGGTCGTTCTTTTATTTCTTACCTTCTTCAGTATTTCTCTTAGTGAATGTTTAGCGAAGGAGCCCAGTCGTCCGGTTCTTTTCATTCCTGGAATTTTTGGCTCAAAGCTGGCAGATGCGAATGGCAAGATTATATGGGGCGGCGCCAGTTCCTATGCCAATTTCAGAAAGCTTGAGCTTCCACAAAATGAGGCAGCAATCAAATACCATCCTGCGGGAATAATTAAAGCTATACCAATTGTCTGGCCATTTAAGATAAAGCAATATGAAGGATTAGTAGAGAATCTACTCAATGCTGGCTATAAGAAAGATAAAAATTTTTTTGTGTTCCCGTACGATTGGCGAAAGAGCAACTTCAAAACAGCCGCACTTTTGAACGACTTTATAAAAAAGACCCCAGCCCTGAAAGCAGGGAAATTTGATATCGTCGCTCATAGTATGGGAGGACTTGTCGCTCTCATCCTCATTCATGACCATGAATCAGGTCGCCGCGTGGAAAATCTTGTGACGTTAGGCACCCCTTTTCTGGGGTCCCTCAATGCTTTTGATACTTTTCAAAACGGGTTCGAGGGCGTGAGTGGATTCATGTCTGAAATCGGAACTACCCTTGATCAGGTTCGAGCAGTCTTGTTTTCTTTTGAGTCAGGGTATGAGCTTCTTCCTCATTACGCAAATTGTTGTGTTCTTGGCCCTCGCCATGACCCAAAACGTAAGCCTGTAAGTATTTTCGATCTTGGTTTTTGGATGAAAGAATGGCTACCTCCAAACCGATCCACCAAATCTGATAAAGAGTTTCTCAAAAAATCGCTCTCAAATGCCAAGAAGCTTCGTACCCTGGTAAGACAACCTCTTCCAGCCACGCTGAATCGCTTATTCAAGTACGCTGGAGATAAATTCCCGACCAAGACCCAAGTGTGGTTAAAGAAGAATGGCAAGGTTCATTCATACGAAGAGAAAGGCGGTGACGGAACGGTGTGGCTCACAAGCGCTGCCCTTAATCGAGTCCAGGATGCCCGAGTATCATTTTCAAAACATGCCCGTATTTTCGATGACGATAGTGTGAAGGTCGGCCTACAACGCATCCTTGTGCCTGATGGTCCTCTCCAGAATTATGCGGCGACACTAAAGGACGTAGAATTTCGCTCAACCAAAGGTGTAAATATTCCGGTAGATCTCGTGTCTTTCGAGGCCATGCCCCCGATTGTGAAATTAGGCCAATCTGTGAAGATTACTTTAGGTCTGAACGGCCTGGCTATTAGCCAATCACCTGAACAGTTTAGTTTTTCAGTATGCCTGATCTCTTCTAAACCAGGGGCTCAAGAAAATTGCATGGCCATGAATGAGATTACCGCTGCGGGCCTCAAACGAATCTTTACTATCGTTTACACGCCGACTTCTGCCGGCGAATACACCATAAGGATTGATCAAGATGATAGCCTGGAAGACTACTTTGCCGTGGTTAGTTAGATTAAGAGTACGATCAATAGGATTGATACTCCTGTCTGTACTTACACTTTTCCCGGGTGTGTCCGCTATTGCCGGGCTCGACTCCAAGATTGTCAAACAATTTAGCAACGCAATTGTAAGGACACATCTTATCGGAACTGAGGAGGGTGACATTCCCTGTAACAAAAAAGGAACAGGATTCTTTGTTAGCAAATTTGGACATATTCTTACCGCAGCGCACAATGTACAACCATGTTCAGATGAGACTCTTGGCCCGGTGCGTTGGAAAACTCCGCCAAAATTGACGGTCACTATTTTTAACAAAAAAACCGAAGGTGCAACCTCAGCAATAACGGAACCTGCAGTTATTATTTATATAGAACCGCAAACTGATCTTGCTCTGTTGCGCACTAATGTCTCTCATGAGGTGGACCCGCTGCCACTGGCCACGTGGGGCACATTGAATAAAGGAGACAACGTGACTGCCATGATGGTGCAAGAAGATCAGACAGAACCCACTGCAAGGAATGTCACAATCGATTCATTATTTAACCCCAATGAAAGGTATAAAGGGTTAATTGATATCAGTGTTCCTGATATGAAGCCGTCTGCCAGTGGTGGCCCCTTATTTGACTCAAGCGCTGTAGTAGCCGCTGTTGTTACGAAAGGAAGCGGGCAAACAGGTGAAGGCGCTGTCCCAATTTCCTATGCATCGAATCTATTCCAACTTGCCAATATTTCGTATCCATCCGGAGAGGTTCGCGAGGTCATTCAAGAGCTTCGACAGGATCTAATAGACTGGACGGTGAAATACGACACCACAACAAGGAATGTAACTGTAGACTTTAAAAAGCGGTTGCGAGGCGGGACATCACCGGTACAATTTCATGCCACATTTGCTGTACACACCAAGGAGAGCTTTTCAGACGTTGTCTATGCTTTTGATCACACGATATCAGTTTCGGCAGAGCCAGCTAGGGGCAAGCGAGGTCGCGTTGTTTTTAAAGAGATCGGAGATGAGATTGATGAACAGATTAAGAGTCGAAATCAACCATCGGGAAGTGACGCAACATACCCCACGCTTGGAGACAAAAAATTTGCTAAAGTATCTCTCACAGCCGAGTTTGCTAACCGTAAAAAAATAGAAGTACTCAGGGGCTACGAAATGGACTTCGAACAATGATTATAAAAACTCGATTAATGTTTTTGATAGGAATCTTGGTGATTCCTATGTTGATATTGAACTGTACGACCCCTGTTGTTGATGTTGATTTATCCAAAGGAATAGAGAATACGCGATCAATGCCTTCAGTTTCTAAACTTCTAAGTCAAAATGAAGAGAGACATCGCTCTATTTTCGATGTTCCTGAGGGTTCTTTTATCCTGGGAATAAATGAGCATTCGGAAACTGCGTTGATTGGAAATCGAAATAAGCATCAACTCTTATTTTTGGATCTCCAGTCAGGGAATTTCGAAAAAAAGCAAGTACACCTGGTTCCCCAAGTGGCACTTCCTCTCCGCAACACGGGTGAATGGATTATTTTTGGGTATGAGTTTCTAAATGGCTCTCCAGTCGCGACTTCCAATTTTCTTTCGGTTCGCAATGAACACGTGAAAGTACATGAATTAGTGGAACCGATCCTTGTCCGGCATGGGATTCAATGGGTCAGAGGAGGCCACATAATCTTAGGTGATGAACAAGAACAAACGCTTGTCTTCATTGAGATGAATCGTCTTGAACAGACTGTGGATTCAGACAGCGAAATAGCCCGGTCTCGAAAAACATCGAAGATTATTACTGCACAAAGTATGACCCAACAATCCGCAAGCAATAGCCGTGGCTACCGCCCAGGTGTGCCAATTGGACGGCAGGTTCTCGAAGGAACTCCATATCATTTCAAACTCGTCTCAAAGCGGCATTTAGCTGTATCGTATAGTGACTTTCCTTATCTCCAGATTTTGGATTTAGAGGAGCCGGATTACGGTCAAAATGCTGAATTCAACGGAGAGGCTCGTTGCTCTATTATCAACTCGTTTCCAAATAGTCAGGCTCCCTTCTTTGTGTATGACAGAGAAAGAGTTAGCCTATATTTGTTGGAAATGCTACGCCAACGGAACGATTCCTTTAGTCTGAAACAACAACTTGATTCCTTAAGTCCGGTTCAACAAATTGCCTCGTTGAATTTTGGAAACGGCGACAAATCTGAGCAGGAATGTACATACAATTCGCATCCTGAAAATTTTGGCGTTTCAGGACTAAATGATCAAACCATATGGGTTGTTCGAAAGAATGAATTGAATGTTTTTGTGGTCTCTGCCCTTCGAGGGGCTTCTTCCAAAAACCTTGTTACTATAAAAAATATGAGCCTACCTATTTTTAACCCTACTAAAATTCATTTCTTTGACAAAGGAAGGCGCGTTGCGATTTCTGATTTTGGGAAAGGCAAGAGTCGTATTCTCGTTGATTGGGTAGAAAACATATTGGAACGGTAAAGAAATACTTGTCCTGAAATATTGGTGTGGGAATGCAATTGTCTCTTTTCAACCCCAGTAAGAATTTTTGAATATTTTATTTTTTCCCGAAACTTCTCGGATTTCATAATTGGCTGATGTTATTGAGGCTGTCCCTACTATTTATTCATCCATCGTCTTCAAAGGACCATGAAGCGCTCACGCCTCGTGTCGAATATAGCGGTGATGCAGGCATCGCCTTTCCTTTGCCAATTTTCGGCAATAGCATCACCATGACCGGTGGACTAGCTGGACTCGAGCATGGCGGATGAAGACAAATAAAAACTAGACGGGAAACGATAAGGCTTCCATTGAAGAGCTTCCCATCTGTTATGGATAGGAAGCTCTTTCTATTTTCTGTCTCAAATACAATTTCAAACTAATTCCAGAAATCTACTTTCTATTAACAAACAGCGGGATAGCTGCGTTGTGGCGGGTTTGGGCAAAACCCAGGGCAAGGCGAAGTTGAGAAAAGAATACGCATACAAGGACGATTTCTTTGGTCGTGGCGCAGAACCAGGACCCCCATGCTCGAAATATAGCAACCGAAATGCTGGCCGTGATCCATCGGCGGAAGCGATGGTCGATGGCTTTCCAAAGCGAGAACGGACATCTCCCATTGATCATCGGGTTGTTAGGGGAAACAGGAACGCTCCCCTGACTGGTGATGCAGGCGGGAAAACGCCTGCGAGTGATAAAACGGCGATACGTTTCGTGAGGCTTGATGCCCCGTAACACCAAAGGCCGCAACGGAAGAGCGCAGTGTCTTAATTGTACTAGCAAAATGTGTATTGTAGTACAACCCTAAGGAATCTTCTCAATCCCCATTTTTTTGATGCGGGAGAGGAGGGTGGTGGGTTTGAGGCCGAGCAGTTCGGCTGCGCCGCCCGTGCCATAGATTTTCCAGTCGGTTTGTTGTAGGGCTGTTTCGATATTGGATTTTTCGCGCAGGCGCATGTCTTCGTCGGTGAGCACCTCGTTGGGGTTGTCGCCGTTTTTCTTGATGGGATTTTTAGGTGTAGTTCCGCTGGCTTGGGGAACTGGCAAGTCGAATTTGACGGAGCCGCAGCGAGATGAAATGACGGCCCGTTCAATAATGTTTTGCAATTCTCGCACGTTGCCCGGCCAATGATAGTTTTGCAATTTCAAGACTTCGGCCTGAACCAGATCTCTTCCGGTGCAGTTGAGTTTCTTCCGGACCTGCGCCATGAAGGTGGTGGCCAGTAACGGGATGTCTTCTTTGCGATTACGCAAAGGGGCCACTTCAATGGGAAAGACATTTAATCGGTAATAGAGATCTTGTCGGAAACGCTTGGCTTCGACTTCTTGTGCAAGCTTTCGGTTGGTGGCCGCGATGATACGGACGTTGACTTTTCGGGTGGTTTCTTCCCCTACCCGTTCATATTCGCCTTCTTGCAACACGCGCAACAATTTACTTTGCATCTCCAGAGGAATTTCTCCGACTTCATCCAGAAACAAGGTGCCGCCATCGGCCGCTTGAAAACGCCCGGCCCGATCTTTCATCGCCCCAGTGAACGCGCCTTTGGCATGGCCAAAGAATTCACTTTCATAGAGTTCTCTTGGAATTGACGCACAGTTCACGCGTACGAGCGGATGGTCTTTGCGTTTACTTCGACGATGAATTTCGCGCGCGACGAGTTCTTTGCCTGTGCCCGATTCGCCGGAAATCAGCGCCGTGGCATCGGTGGGTGCGACCAGTTCGATTTGTTCCACGAGGTTCGCTATTGGCGGACTCTGCCCAACAATTTCGCCAAAGTGCTGCGCTTCCAACACTTCTTCTTTTAAAAACGTATTTTCTAATTCCAGCTGGGTTTTGAGGCGTTCAATTTCTTCGAAGGCTCGCGCGTTGGCGATGGCCACACCCACGTGATCGGCAATCATGCGAAACCAGAGAGTGGCTTCATGGGTGACGAGTTCCCGGTCGAACACTGCCAAGGTGCCCAAGACTTCTCCTTTGTAGATAATCGGCTGCCCGTGAAACCCGCAAATGCCTTCTTGCTTGGCCCACTCCGGTTTGGCCACCCATTCAACATTTTGTTCCAACTCATTGATGATGAGCTGCTCCCCGGTCTTTCCAATCCGTCCTACCTTGCAGACGCCTAACGGGAATCGCGCAAAGTAGCCATTCGTGTTGGACCATTCTGTTTTGTCAGGCCCACTCGACCGCCCTGCACTGGCAACCAAATGGAGACACTCCGTTTTATCGGGGCATTCGTCTTTGAAGCGACACGTGGCACAGATATCACCGGGTTGCGTTAACCAAATTCTGGCCAGTCCCACCGTCGGACGGTCTGCGAGTCGACGGACGATCAGCCACAACAAATCATTGAGCGATCGTTGTTGGGCGATGTCCAAGACCAGGCATTTAAGGGAATCCAAGGTCGTGGGTGTTTGGCACTCTGATGTGGTTGTGTCGATGGCTGTATTCATAGATAAAACGATAAACGAAATTTCGTTATTTCGCAATGAGTATTCGTGAAGAACGAATTATCGTTGCAATTGAATCATGAAATAAATAAATAAACTACAATAAAAACAATCACTTACACTTTTTCGTTGTTTGGCATCAACATTGTATTACTACGAAACTGTTGCGAGAACATTTGCACTGTAGAGAATGAAAGGGTCAACCAATGTCACGAATATCAGCCATCAATCCAGACAATGCAACTGGCCAGGCTCAAGAGTTACTCGATGGTGTGGAGAGCCACATTGGGTTCGTCCCCAACATGATGCGAACCATGGTGCACTCACCAACCATCCTGCAGGGCTTCCTCGCGTTTTCCGATGCCCTGTCCAAAGGCAATCTCTCAGTCAAGTTTCGCGAACAAGTCGCCCTCGCGGTCTCAGAAGTGAATGACTGTGAGTATTGCCTGTCCTCTCACTGCGCGATCGGCCGATCGGTCGGCCTGAGTGACGAGGCCATCGAAGATAGCCGGAAGGGCCATTCAAC
>JAJDBS010000261.1 GCA_029261235.1 Nitrospirales bacterium | reverse complement strand
GTTGTTGGAGGTGTTGCATCAGCAGGCGTTGCTCTCAAACGACCCCGCCGAACTCAGAGAACTTCAACGATATCTGCAGACGTTACTACCAGAGGTGCAGACCCTTGCTGAGGGGGAGCAATTGTTACAGGTGAGTTTGGCGCATGGGCAGTGGGCGGAGGCTGAGTTGGTGTTGACTCAACTGGCCAAGTTAGGAACGAATGCGCAAGCGCAGGACTGGTACCAGCAGAGTGCCGAGCAGGCGTTGGGCCACGGGGCATATCAGCAAGCAGCGGCCTGGTGGTTTGTGGTGCAAGGACAGGCGGTAACACTTGAGGAGCAACGTGAGGCGTTTCAATCGGCACTTCAGGCTTTAGTGGCGGGGCAGCAGGTAGCCGCAGTGGAGCCGGCAATCGTGGCGAACTTGGGGGCGTTAGCGACAGATCGGCTTGCGGTTGTTAGTGCGGTGCAGGCATTGCGGGCGGTGGGCGCGGGTTCGACGGCCAGTCGATATCTCACGGCGCTGTGGGAAACAGAGCCGCAGTCTTATGATCCGAAGCTCTCTGAGCTGGCGTACACGGTGTATGTAGAGAATGGGCAGGTGGAGCAGGCGTATGCCGTGGCGCGGGCGGCGAGTGCGGCGGTGCCTGTGGATATGACCTGGATAACGCGACGGGCGCAGGTGGCGGAATGGAGAGGGCGAGCAGCCGAGGCCTTAGCGCAGTGGCAGGTGGTGGCCAAGCAGCAGCCGAGTTCCGAGGCGTGGACGGCTGTTGTGCGGTTGGGTCGAGGGTTACGAAATCATCACGCGTCGGTTTTAGGACTGGAAGAGCTTGGTCAGTTTTCAGGTTTCTTGCCTAATCAAATTAAGGAATTGGTTGACGCCTATGAGAAATTAGGAGAGCCAGAAAAAGCTATTCGTCTGTTGCAAGCTGAGTTAGATAAGGAAACCACAAAAGAGCTGCTCGTGCACTTAGAGCTCATCTATGAACGGATGGGGCACGTGCAAGAGGCAAGCATGACACTGAATGCCATACGTGAACAGTTTGGGAGTACGTTCGAATTAGCAAAAAAACGAGCGAGACTATTGTACCAACGAGGCAAATTACGAGAGGCGCTGGCTGCTCTTGTTGAAGAACAGGATGAAGCTCCGTTGAACGATCGGTCCTATTGGGAAACCGTAGGGGATGTGGCTTGGGACCTTCAAGAGGATGTGGTATCCCGTCATGCATACGAAACGCTGTATCAGCACCATGAGATTTCAGCTTTTGAGCTTGAGCGTTTCGTCTTGTTAGTGAAAGAAGTTGATCCTGATCAAGCGATAGACCTGTCTCAACAAGGCTGGAAACGATTTTCGAATGTCGGGTTATTTCTTCTCGCGCTGGACATCCTTCAGGGGAAAAATGAATGGGATAAGATTGGACAGATGTATGATGGGGTGACGCAGTCGCAGCATCGGTTACTCGAATCATATCAACCCTATTGGCTGGTCCGTGCTGATTTTTTCTCTAGGAAGGGGAATGTTGAGGCAGCCCTTGGGTCCTATCAAGAAGCATTACGCCGTGCTCCTCATTCTCCCTCAATTGGTTTAGCCGTCCTCTGGCTTCTGATTGATTCACAACAACGAGATCAGCTCGAACCCTGGCTTGTGAAATGGGAAGAGAGTGCAGAGACTGATCCTCGTTTTTGGAGTGCGTTTGCGTCAGCCTATATGTTGCTTGAGAAGCCAGGAATGGCCTTGCCGTATTTTGATCGGAAATTTCAGAAAACCCCTGACGACTATTTATGGATCTTGTATTACGCAGATGCCCTAGAGGCAGCCAATCATCGTCATCGTGCTCGAACGCTTCGGCAGTATGCTTGGCTCACATTACGGAAAGAGGTGAGGACAGGCAATGATCAGGCGTGGAATCGAGATGTCATGCTCGCCTATGCACGATTAGCCTTGACTCGAGAAACTGGTGATGGACTTTCTGGAATATTGACGCGTCTTCTTCACGACAAGTCAGATGCGATTGTGAAAGAACTCGTGCTCTCGTGGTACCTCAGTCGGGAAGAATATGCTCCCGCTCGATTTTGGCTATGGCGTTATTATGGGCGTCAATTATCCAAGCCAACATTTGCCGCCATTGCGCTGGCTTTGGCTGATAATGATTGGGTGGTTGTGGATCGACTGTTGACCAACAACGATCCGCCTTTGGATCGATTGCAACAAGTGGCAGCGGCCAAACACCTCCGACGTGCACGGTTGGTGCAAACACTCGCTTTCGAAGGAGCGGAGAAATCGCCCAATCCAGGGTTGTATGCCCAAGTTTTTTCGGACTCTGTGCTTTCACATGTAGCTTCTCCCCTGGATACGCATCAACAACTTCCGTTAACCGCGCAGTTATGGAGTGGTGTGCCAAATGTGGATACGCGTTTTAGATTTCAAGGTCGTGGGGCTCTACTCTCCCAGCAGGCCGAACATCTTTGGAGTGTGCCCTTAGGTCGAGGTATCGAAATTCATCCTTTTGTCAGTCGACGATGGCAACGCAGTACTGACCAACAAGTCTTGCGCCGTGTGCCAAGAACCGACACTCGAATTGGCGCGCATCTGCAATGGGATATGGGATCTGTTTCCAGTGAGTTCTCATTGTATCACCGCAAGGCTTTGTCTTCATTGCTGGCTTTGCGTGGGCGTACTCAGGTGAGTTGGGGGAGGAGATTCACCTCTGAATTTTTGATTGGGAGAAATCTGGAAGCTGATACATCAGTCGGTATGTTGGTGGGTGGCGTGAAAGATTTGGTTCGAATGAGTCACACGTATCAGGTCAGTAAATGGGATACGGCTTTTCTTCAGTTTGATTATCCGCAATTTTTTACTCAAGACCGCAAGTTCCTTGGGCAAGGGTTTGTCGTTGAGGGGGCGTGGTCGCACCATTTTCGTTTAGCTTATCCCGATGTCAGTGTCCGCCTGTCAGGTAGCGTACAAAACTATTCTATACGTGACACTGTTTCAGGAAAATTACCGACTCTATTTCCAGCCCGCAGTTCAACGATTCCAGTAAGCAGTGTGTTGCCAGAATCATTCAAACAGATTGAATTAGGAACTGGTGTGGGGGAGTCGACGTTTTTTTCCTATGGTACATCTCTTCGCCCTTTTGCGTTTGGCGGGGTGAATCTTAACCCTGAGACGGGTGTGGGTGCACATCTCTCAGCTGGGTTGAACGGGAGTCTTTTTGGCTCAGACCGACTTTCAGTATTTGGGCGGTATCTCCGTGGTGGGTTTAGGCAGGATTCGACGGTCACTGAGTGGGGCTTGCATTATCAATTATGGTTTTGAAGAAGGAGGCATCTGATGGGAAGATGGCCGTGGTTTCAATGGTTGCTTGTAGGTGGTCTGTGCGTTGTGATGTGGGGGGGGTGTTCCGTGATCGATTCGTCTGTGGCACCGTCGTTGGCGCCCAATTCGACTTGGGCCGTTCTGCCATTTCACAATTTAACTGAGACTCCACAAGTCGGGCGGCGTGCAGAGGCAATCTCAACGAGTTTGTTGTATGCCATGGGAGTGGAGTCGTCCATTCAATTTTCTTCGACACAGAACGATGATCTTGTCGACATGGGTTCTTATCCGGCTGCTCGGGAAGCGGCCTTGGTTTGGGCCAAATCACAGCAAATTCGATACGCGCTGACGGGAGCTGTTGATGAATGGCGCTACAAGATTGGTGTTGATGGTGAACCAGCGGTCGGTGTCACTCTTGAGGTTGTCGATGTTGACTCTGGGGCTGTGGTGTGGAGAGCCGTGGGTGCTCGAACTGGGTGGGGGCGCGAAGCGGTGAGTGCTGTGGCACAGAAATTGATTGGACACCTTTTAGAACAGGCGCATCTGCATACCTAAATGAACGTCCCTTGGCATCTACGAATTCTTCCCCGCCCTTGGCAATGGGGGGAAACTGTGGTGTTGACCGTTGGCGCTGTTGGTCTGGCAGCCTGGTTACATCCCAGCGATCCTTTTCTGTCGGCCTCTCCCTTTCCGTGGATTTGGATGGCCCCACTCCTCGTGGCACTTCGATATGGAATGTGGGCTGGAATGTTGTCGAGTGGAATGATCCTTTCAGGGTGGTTGTTCACTGACGAATTGTTGGGAAGCCCTTTTCCTGCCTTGGGGAAATCCTATGTCGTCGGTTTGCTCTTTCTTGTCTTACTCACCGGCGAATTTGGGAGTCAATGGAATATTCATCTCACCCAAATTAAGGAATGGAATGCTTATTTGCGCCGACGAGTTCATGAAATTACGCAATCCTATCATTTGCTTGGGATGTCGCATCAACAATTAGAAAAAGATCTGGCTAATCGCCCATTGACGCTACGTGATGCGCTCACACGCTTACGCGGATTCTTAGTTAATTCGGAAGAGGGTATCTCTGAAATTGGGGCCCATAAATTTCTCGCGTTGATCGGGCAATATTTTCAATTTGAAGTGGCTTCCATACATGCTGTTGGTTTTCAGGGGATAGAGTGCGAACCATTGGCGGTGATTGGTGATCCCCCTCCGTTGGTGCTTGAGGACCCGTTGGTGGCACATGCCATTGCAACGGAGGGATTTTCCCATATTGTGATGGCTGACGGGTCATATTTGGATAACACGGAGTATTTGATTGTGGCTCCTGCTAAACGAAGTGATGGCACCATCATTTCGTGGTTGTTGGTCAAGCAGATGCGGTTCTTGAATCTTCATCGAGATAATTTACTCATGTTGAAGGCGTTTTTGGGGTATTTTTCTGACGGGATCTATAGTGGACAATTATCAGAGCAGATCATCGAACGTTTTCCTGAATGCCCTGTCCCGTTTGCCAGAGAGCTTTCGAGATTAACCCGTCTCCAACAGGAATTAGGCTTGCAAAGTCAGCTGGTCCGCTTACGGTTTGACGAGACTCCGGTCCAAGATCAAGCGGTGGGCATGATTCTCAAAACAGCGAGAGGGTTGGATGAAATATGGTATGTGGGTGGAGACGTAGAGCAACGCCTGCTGGTGTTGTTGCCCTTCTCCGATGAATCAGTGGTGGAAGGATATTTAGAACGGTTACGAGAATTGCTCAAAGAGCGATTAGGACTCACCTTATTGGAAGCAGGGGTTCATGTTCAATATCACGAATTGGAGGAGTCTAATCCCGCAGACTTGGTGGAGCGACTTCTCGCAGAAAGCTCTCCCAGGGTTTCTGCTGCTTTTGCTCATCGCGGCATGTGAGACGGGTGGAAGCGCTTTCCTGATCGACGAGGGATCGCTCCAGCGTTGGTGGTGGGAGGCTCTCACAGGTCATGTGGCGTTGAGTGGGTTCGCAGGGTTTGGCGGGATGATGGTGCTGCGAATAAACTATCCGACGCAAGGTCGATCTGTGTTCCTCTTTTTTTCTCTTTTTGCCCTGTGTGTTCCTGTCTTAGGTTCGATGGGCGTCCTTGGCCTTGTGGGGTGTTTTCGATACTGGGGCAAGGCGACAGCATCAGTTGCGATTGGGCGAGTGACGGACCCGGGTTTTCGGCGCGGAGGACGAGCTCAAGGTCTCAAATATTATACCGGCAACATTCATTCAATTTTGGCGGCTTCGGCAATCAGTGATATGCAGCGGATTCAGGCTTTATTCAAACTGCAATCGTTGCAAAGCCGACACACGACCAAAATTTTTCGATCGTTGCTGACAGATAAGAGCGAAGATTTACGGTTAGTGGCGTTTGGTTTGTTGGATAAAACGGAAAAAACTATTTTTTCGAGGATTCACCAAGAATTAACCTTGCTCGATAAGGCTGTTGATGACGAACACAAGATCGAACATTGGCGACAATTGGCGTATACCTATTGGGAATTGATGTATCAGCAGGCGGTGATTGGAGATGTCTTGGTCTTTGCCATGGACCAGGTGCGTGTGTATGCGACAGAAGTGTTATTTCAGGAAGAGCGAGATGGCGGGATGTGGAGTATTTTGGGGCAAGTAAATTTTCAGGCAAACGATCATGATGTCGCTCGGTATTGTTTCAGTCGAGCGCTGACCTGTGGATTGCCAGAATCTCGGATTGTCCCCTATATGGCAGAAGTCTTCTTCACTCAGCGTGATTTTTCTAGTCTTCAAATTCTCTTGTCTATTCAAACCAGTCTAGGCGATTCCGCCACTCTTCAACCTGTTCTTGAATATTGGGGAAGTTCTCAGTCTTCTCTGGAGTCGTCGCGTGTCCTCGTTTAACATCTCACATTTGCGTGCCGAGCAGGCTGATATCACGCTCTTATTAGAGGGGACATACCCGTATATTCGAGGCGGGGTGTCGTCGTGGGTCCATCAATTGATTCAGGCCTTTCCAGAATATACATTTGCTCTGGTCTTTATTGGTGGGCATCCTGATCAGTATGGGGATATTCAGTATGAGTTACCTCAACATGTGGTTCACCTCGAAGCCCATTTTGTGCATCTTCAATCGGTTCCTCCACCGATCAGAGGTATCAAGGGCAATCCTGCCTTCTTTCAATTGATTAAAGAATTTCATGAAGCGATTCGTGCTCGATCTGTTCAGGGTAATCATGAAGCAATTTTTGTCACATTAATGGAAGCTCTGCTCAAAGATCCAACCGGCATTCAGGCGCAATTTTTATTTAGCGAAGAAGCCTGGGATTACTTAGGGGAGATGTTCCGCACCTATTGTACCGACCCTTCGTTTATTGATTATTTTTGGACGGTGCGAGAGGTGCATGCACCAATTTGGCTTTTAGGCCAAGTGGCGGCTCAACTCATTCCTTCTCGTCTCTATCACACCGTGTCGACTGGGTATGCAGGATTTCTTGGCACATTACTCCAACATAAGACCGGGAAGCCGCTGATTCTCTCAGAACACGGGATTTATACGAAAGAACGAAAAATTGAGTTATTCCAAATGAATTGGTTGCCAGATAATCGATTAGAGTTTGAGAAAGGGAATCAGCAGGTTGGTTATTTTCAAAATCTCTGGATACGATTTTTTGAATCGTTCGGGAAGATGTGCTACCGAGCTGCTGACCCTATTGTGTCGCTGTATGAGGTGAATCGACAACGACAAATTTTCGATGGCGCTGATCCGAAACGCACGCTTGTCATTCCTAATGGAATTCCTGTTCAGCGTTTTCACGCGGCTCGCGATAAGCGAGCACTTCACCCACCGCCAGTGTTGGGTTTGATTGGGCGAGTGGTTCCAATTAAAGACATTAAAACCTTTATTCGAGCGATGCGGACTGTGGCGAATAAGATTCCCGAAGCGGAGGGGTGGATTGTTGGGCCAGAAGAAGAGGATGCTGAGTATGTGGAAGAATGTCGGAACTTGGTCGAAAGTTTAGGCCTCGGGAATATCGTCAAGTTTTTGGGATTTCAAAAAATGGAAGACGTATTGCCAAAGATCGGACTTATCGTGCTCAGTTCCATTAGTGAAGCCCTTCCGTTGGTCGTGTTAGAAGCCTTTGCAGCTGGGATTCCAGTCATTACGACGGATGTGGGAGCGTGTCGCCAATTAGTATTGGGCGAAGGCATGCGGGGGGATACCTATGGCGCTGCCGGTGCCGTTGTCGGTATGGCCGATGCCAATGGATTGGCGCGTGAGGCTCTTGATTTGTTGCTGAATGATAATAAATGGTTTGCGGCTCAACAAGCTGGCATGAAACGCGTGGAAACATTTTATACCGACACGGAAATGCTAGAACGATATCGTTTTATTTACACAGAGGCGTTGAATTATGGCCGGGATCGGGTTCGAGCTTCGTAAAATTCTGAAAAAAGACAGTTATTGGTCTGTGTTTCAGGCTTATGGGTATGCAGGCATCATTAGCTCTGGCCCATGGATTCTGTCGATTCTCGGTCTGCTAGTCATTGGGTTGACCGCTGTGTCTTCTGTGGCCTTGGGTGACCAAGTCGCACAGTTCCAAATCTCTGTCACGTATTTAATCGCGACCAGTTTAATCCTGACTGGGTTCATTCAATCCTCGTTTACTCGTTTTGTCGCAGACCGGTTGTTTGAAAAAAAAGATGCCGTGGTGGTGCCGAATTTTCATGGCGTTGTCAGTCTGGTGACGGTGGTGGCTGCGCTTGTGGGTACGGTCGCTGTCTTCCTCCTCTTCCCGATGGAATCCCTTCTCTATCGAGTGCTGATGGTTGGTAGTTTCGTCGTATTGTCGAATGTCTGGGTCGGAACGATCTTTCTGTCCGGACTCAAGCAATATCAGGGGATTCTCATCCTCTTCGCCGTAGGCTACGGGATCACTGTTGGGGTGGCTCGACTCTGTAGTCCGTATGGACTCGAAGGGTTACTCTTTGGGTTTTTCCTTGGGCAGTTTGTCTTGTTGCTGGGAATTATGGGGTTGACCTTTAAGCACTATTCCTCGTCTGATTTTTTGTCTTGTGAATTCCTGAAAAAGGGAAGGCTCTTTCCTGAACTCATTTGGCTTGGGTTTTTTTATAATGCTGCTTTGTGGGTTGATAAGATTCTTTTTTGGTATTTTCCACATACTGGGCAATTGATTATTGGTCCCTTGAAAAGTTCCCCGATTTATGATTTCCCCATATTTTTGGCGTATCTGGCCATTTTGCCAGGGATGGCTAGTTTTCTTGTGCGGATGGAGACGGATTTCGTGGACCGGCATGCTGAGTTTTATGATGGTGTGCGGAATGGGGCTTCATTGGATTATATCGAGGAAGCGAAATCAGGCATCGTGCGAACGGCCAGGCACGGTCTCTATGAAATTATGAAAATACAATTAGTCGTGTGCCTGATTTGTTGGTGGAATGGTCCAACGATCCTGTCGTGGCTGGGAATTTCCATGTTGTACGAATCACTCTTGTATATCGATGTCGTGGCTGCCAGCTTACAGGTCGTGTTTTTGGGTATTCTCAATACCTTCTTTTATCTAGATAAGCGGGCATTGGCGCTGCGGTTGACGTTTCTATTTTTTCTTGCCAATGGAGTGCTGACTTTCGTGACCTTGATGGGAGGCATGACATTCTATGGCTATGGTTTTGCCGGGTCAGTTTTGTTAGTCGTTGTTATTGGAATGTATCAGTTAGATAAAACGTTTCGGAAACTAGAGTTTGAAACGTTCATGCTGCAATAGCTTCCTCTCTCTACTCTGATTCCAGCTATCGTTTTGCAATCTTCAATTTAGCCACATTTTATCTCTCTCTCTTTCAGCGAAAGGACTGGGGGGAGGGTTCAGGCCTAGGAAATGGTAAAAGCACTAGAGAAATAACAGAGATGGCCACTAAGAATTTTGATGATGGGTGATAACGTGACAGTATATTTGGTGAAAGGCGGTGTGCCTAGGTGTTGCTGATTTTTTCTGCTGGTTCCCTCTCTCCAATCCTTCAAGCCTTGTGATTTTCTTGACTGACTATCAACAACAGTTAGTCGTCTTTCTCGCTTTTCCGTTCTAATCATTCCTAGAAAAATCCAAGAAAACACGTCACCTTTCAAACGTGTCATGTTGGTCGTACTGGCTGAACGATCAATCGGTGTCTGGTATTTGAAGGTTCCCTTCCTTCAATTTCACACCATGGAGGCGAGCTTTTAAAGGAACGAGGATGTGAATCAGGTGAAGTTTTTGATTTTTCGCGCTTCTGAATTACCCTCAACAACGGTATTGGTCATTTGAGATCTTAAGAGACCTTGTATGGCAAATAACCCAATAAATGGAATAATTTCAGACAACAATTTATTGCCTTGTAGAGAGAATGAGAGGACAAAAGCTAGCAGAGCGACAAGAAGCAAGGCCAAAGAGAAGATGACCACTTTTTTCCTGTCGGGAGATTTGACACCAATAAACCCTGCGGGATTTACCAGAAGGCTGACCACGCCTACGATGATGATCGAAGCGAGCATGCCCGAGGCTTCTAATATTCTATACATTTCGTTGAGCCAGGTATGATTGGTTAATAGTGCGAAGCAGCCTATGATGAGATAGAGACTAATGCCGATGACCAGACGATTCAGTGGGACCTTGTTGACGAGTAACATCGTCGTCGTGAGTATGGCGATGCTACTGCTTGCGACAAAGGGTCCGAGCCAGTTGAGAGGAATACTTTGATCAATCACCGCGGCATAGAGAAGGAAGACGGGGAGAGGAAGGGCTTCCATAACTCGAAATAATAGCAAGGGCTTTTTCATTGGAGATGTCCTGGATCACTATACAGGGGGGGGTCCTGCAGGAATCACCCCCAAAATCTATCTGTACCAATTGCAAGTATATTATTTTTTGAATTATGGTACATCTTTGTTAACGACACAATGTGGCAAGGATCTTTTAAGTGAACAGCATGGATTTAATACCCAAGAAGCAAGCATCAGAACAGGAATGGGTTCCTGAATCTCGATTTGGTCGGTGGTTTCTCACTACTAACATCTGGTTTGAGTATGTCTTGAGCGAGGCGGTGGTTGATTTTAAACAGCTTCTCAATAACCGCGTTTCAGGGACACCCCAGATACTGGATGCCGGGTGTCATCAGGGATTGGCATTTGATCTTTTGGAGAAATATTTTGAACCAAAGACCATCATCGGCGTGGATGTTGACAAAGGAGTTGTGAGTCTCGCAAGGGAAGCGGCTAAGCGCTGTCAATGTGAAGTGAAGTGCGAAAATGGAACGGTATATGATCTTGATCTCCCAGACTCATCAATTGATGTGATATTTTCTCACCAGCTTATACATCATCTTTCAGATCAAGACAGAGCCTTGGAAGAGTATTATCGTGTACTCACGCCTGGTGGCATTATACTTATTGGAGAGTCTTGTCGCTCTTTTATTCATTCCCTCCCTGTACGTCTTCTTTTTCGGCATCCCCTGTACGTTCAAAAGTCAGCTGACGAATATGTTGAGTTGGTCAAATCACATGGGTTTACGGTAGATGATGAGGATATTAAAACCTCAAGACCTTGGTGGTCACGTCATGACTACGGTTTGACCGAACTCTTAGGATTGCCTCAGAAAAAACGAGAGCCAACAGAAGTCTTGATGATTGCTAGAAAACCAGAATTGAATGGGTAAGACTAAATAATTTAGTCGTCGCTGGTCTCGTTAATTTCAATCACACAAAGTATTTTGGCCTTTTCCATCAAGGGTATTGCTTCGATCATCAGTGAACGAAGCCAATGGGATTCGTAAGAACAGGAAGGTTAGAATTGGCGTGGGGAACTTGTCTCGTGTAGGAGAACCAATATGAACAAGATGTCTGGTCAGAACTTGGATGTTGAGGATTTCGCAATATTGGTTTGAATGACGAGACGAATATATTGAAAGAAATTCGGGTGATCATGACCAGGGAAATACCATTTTCGAAAAATGTATTCACCCAAGAACAAACTTCCAACCAATAGACAATTCATGACGATTGAAAACAAGGACCAAAGTGATGGCGGCCCTAGCCACGCTAATGCAATTGACCAGGTAGCCATCACACCAAAAAGTGCTGGCCAAACAATGGTGACTTTCGCGTATAGTCGCGCATGGCTGGAGATAGGGCCCTACGATTTTTCATCAATATCCGTGACTAATGAGGCATGACCGGGCAACAGGGAATGAAAAAAAACGAAAAATTAAAGCTTGGGAATGATCATCGAGGAGGCATAAATCAGCCATTCGACGAGGCTGAGGTAGCTCAAAGTTTCTGTGATAAGGGTAATAAGGCAGAGAATAATCCAGGGGAATGTTCTTCGTTCACTCAGCAATTTATATAAAATCCTAGCAGCCAGAGAGGCTATTGCCAGCATGTGCATATTGGCTTTTGGGTTAACATCCCCAAATACGAAAAAATGGATAACAGACAATTATGATGAACTGCATGGAGAAAAAACGTCCCAGACCAGATTGTGCACAATCTCCTACCTTAGTGATGCTTCACGGTCGAGGCATGAAAAAGAGGGACTCTTCTTCCTCAGATCTTGATCTGACCATTCAGGATCACGTTACCGTCTAAACTCAACCAACGTTCTGTTACGAGAGGTCAGATGCGTTCTTCTCGGGACAGGTTTGATCCAAGACGTAATAGACGGGGCAAAAACCGGTGAATCCGCTTTGTAGCAATGTGGCTCCTAAGATGCCGGGAAGCCATAACCACGCAGGATGTACATACACGCCGAGCAGCACGCCGAGAGTGATTAATCCACCTGCGATGCCATCATGAATTTGGCGTTTTCGCATCATCATATGGATCCTCCTTTAGGGTAGGAAGGACGCGTGAAGTACATAACTTCGCCAAGGCAGAAATGTATTTGCACATACTTGAGTGTATAGATTTCTTTGTTGTGTCACACTCTTTGTCGCAGAACTTCTTCGAGTGTCGCGGCTAAATCTTGGATGAGGAGTGGCTTATGCAGGAGGCGTCGAATTCCCAATTGTTTGGCTTTTTCTGGAGTCATGGTGTAGCTGAATCCCGTGTAAATGATGATGGGTACGTCTGGGTTGAGTCGAAGTAATTCTGTGGCAAGTTTTTCGCCGGTAATTTTTGGCATGGTTTGATCGGTGATGACGACATCAAATTGGTGAGGATCAGTCTTGAAAATTTCTAATGCTGTCACTCCGCTGTTACAAATGGTCACGGTATATCCCAAGTGCTCAAGAAAATGCTGCCCCATGGTGGACAAGGATTCTTCATCGTCGACAAAAAGGATATGACCTTGCTGCGTTTGGTATTCCGGATGGTCATGTTTGTTGGAAATGGCAGCTGGAGTGCAATCAATATAGGGGAGGAAGA
>JAJDBS010000027.1 GCA_029261235.1 Nitrospirales bacterium | reverse complement strand
GTGGCCTTCATGAGCCCGAGGACTTCGTCAAGAATCGCGCGCAATCTTACTGGCTGGTGCACGGGTTCCGTTTGGCGGCTGAATGTGAGAATTTGCCGGATTAATTCTTTTGCGCGATGACCGGCCTTCAGGACTTGATCTAGATAGGCCTGAGTAGGATCATTCGGAGCAATTTTCAGCTGAGCTAACTGGCTGAATCCCAGCATTGCGCTCAAGATATTGTTAAAATCATGCGCGATCCCACCGGCGAGAGTCCCCATTGCTTCCATTTTTTGCGCTTGTCTCAGCTTGATATCACTTTCTCGGATTTTGGCTTCTGCCTCCTGGCGTACAGAGATATCGGAAAAACTGATCACGGCGCCCACAATTTTTTCATGCTCATGAATAGGTGTACTAATATACTCTATGGGGAAGGAGGTCCCGTCTTTGCGCCAGACTAATTCATTTTCTCCTCGATGTGATTGGCCTCGCAAAAATTCGCCGTGGAGGGGACATTCACCGCGTATATAGCGCGTGCCATCTTGCATCGTATGATGCATGGTTTCATGCATGGGCATACCTAAGAGTTCATTACTGTCATATCCCAACATGCTCGCGCCGGCTGGATTAATGAACGTCACCTTCCCGTGAAGATTTAAACCATAGATCCCTTCGCCGGCAGAATTTAAGATTAACTGGACTTGCCGCCCGACTTTTTCTAATTGCTGTGTGGTTGTTTTGCGTTCTTGAATCTCTGCTTCTAGCGATTCTTTGGTTTTTCTGAGGGCAGTTGTTCGTTCTTCGACGGTTTGTTCGAGAATGGATGCTGAATTTTGTAATGCTTGGGACTGTGTGGTGAGGAGCCCGATTGTTTGCGTGACTGTCTGTTTCAATTGTTCCAAGTCTCCGTGAGACTCTTCGAGTGTGGGTGTGGTTGTGAGACCTGGAAGAGGAGATGTGGGAAGGTGCTGAGCCGACAAGACTCGATGTTCAAGCGTGTGTTGAAGTTGATTGATCACTGATTCCAAAATTGAAGAAATGTTATTTTTTGACCAGTATAAACTGAGGATACCTGCTCCCATAAGGAGGATCGTCATCAGTATCATATTGACGATTAATTCCATATCCTGTTGCTTGACCTGTGTCAGTGAAAAAGTCACGCGAATCCAAGCCTCGGCCGCCCCTTGACCCTGAAGTGGGGCCGCCATGATGAGTAGGGGACTTCCAGCTTCATTGACTGTATAGCGAACGACTTTTTCTCGCTGGTGTTTCATCTGTAGCCATTGAGGATTGTTTAGGATGAGACCAATGCGGCTAGGCAGTTGTGAGGCCATGACCATATTGTCATTGTCGATGATATCCACGCCAAGAATATCTGGATCTTCTGGATAGCTCATCAAGGCTTCCTGGATTCGGTATAAATTATTTTGTATCGCCGCCCACCCTCCAATTGCAAAGGCTTGGGTGAAAGCTAGACCTTTTGTTTCCGCTGCGTGATAGAGCATGCTTCGTTGTTTTGCGAGCATAATGCTCGCTAATAAGACCATAATGAAAAGGATGATCACGGATAACAGGAAGGTATGACGAAAGCGCAGGTTCCCCTGCCAAGTTTTGCGAAGGCGAGATAAGAGGGATATAGGGGTTTGAGAATGATCGAGAGCAGGCATGGAACGAAAAGGATAGTGCAGATGTCTAAGGAAGTAAACATAGAGGTGCCCATGTGTGTATCTTGACCACCCAATAGGAGGGATATAGACTGAAATACGCACGGTATACAGGTCTGGATCTTTTCTCTTTCTCTTCCTAGTTCTTGAGCTCGTTTAAATTTTTTGATGAGCTATCACGCGTTCTATGATGGCTTGCTGGTCATGGCTGAGACATTATTGATACACCTAGCCTAGGAATCCTGAGGGAACGATGCACTCATTTTCACGACTGTAAAATTTTCTCCTCTCAATTTATTGGAATCAAATCATGCTGCAGGAATCACAAGAGCGTCTCATTAATATCAATTTCACGGGGACAACCCAGAAGCTACACCGGCGGTTGTGTCGGTTGGCGGGACAAGCTGTGGCCGAATTTTCGATGATTGAAGAAGGTGATACGGTCATGGTGTGTTTATCCGGTGGGAAAGACAGCTATGGGATGCTGGATATTTTATTGTCCATGCAAATGCGTGCACCTATTTCGTATAAATTGATTGCCGTGAATCTTGATCAGAAACAACCTGGATTTCCAGAGAATATTCTTCCGGAGTATCTGCAAAGAATAGGAGTGCCCTTTCATATTGAAACGCAGGACACCTATTCGATCGTCAAAGAATTAATCCCTGAGGGGAAAACAACGTGTTCTCTCTGCTCCCGACTGCGACGAGGGATTTTGTATGCTGTGGCAGAGAAGCTGGGCGCAACGAAAATCGCACTAGGACATCATCGAGATGACATGATGGAAACGATGTTGCTCAATATGTTGTTCAATGGGACACTCAAAACAATGCCGCCAAAATTACGGTCCGATGATGGCAATCATGTGGTCATTCGGCCGTTAGCCTATATTCCTGAACGTGATCTCGCCAGGTACGGGGAGCTCAGAAATTTCCCCATTATTCCGTGCGATTTGTGTGGGTCCCAAGAAAACTTAAAACGGCAAGAAGTGAAAGCGTTGCTCAAGGATTGGGAATGTCGCTATCCGGGTTCTGGAGATAGTCTGTTTGCGTCGTTGACAAATGTGAGACCCAGTCATCTTCTCGACCGAAGCCTGTTTGATTTTTCTTCCTTGAAGCGATCTATTGGCTAATTCCCCGTTTCTCTCGCCTGTATTTTTCACCATAAAGTCATCTTTCAATCCTCATGTAGGTTCTTTCTAGCTGTTAGGGTTTTCCTTCGAACATGTCGGCTACATCCACATGATCTACTTTCAATTACTCTTCTTAATTCTCGCGGCAAATGGCGCACCCATTATTGGGCGGCAGCTTATGAATGGACGTTGGCCAAGGGCAATTGATGGCGGGGCGTTGTTTGTTGACGGTCGTCCTATTCTGGGCCCATCTAAAACCTTCCGAGGTGTGCTTTGTTCGATCGTGAGTGTGCCGGTTGTAGCCATGGCAATCGGGGTGCCATGGAATATTGGGTTGGTTGTGGCTTGTGGGGCAATGGTAGGGGATTGCCTGTCAAGTTTTGTCAAGCGTCGCTTGAACCTGCCTTCCTCTTCGATGGCCTTGGGATTAGACCAGATTCCAGAAAGTCTCTTGCCTTTGCTGGGGGTTTGGTCTCAGCTCTCTTTAACGTTGGAAGGAATTGTCGGAACAGTCACTGGCTTTTTCCTCCTAGAACTAGGTCTTTCCGTCATATTGTACAAATTGCATATTCGTAAGCATCCCTATTAACGAAACGGTGAGTCATGTGAGTGTTGAGGTGAGGGAGCATTGGTCTCGGCCACTGTGATCTTTAATTGTTGAAGCTTTCGGGAAAAACCTTCAGGAGTATTGAGAGTATGAATCATGCGACCATCAGCCTGTTGGTAGGAAATGATTCCGCCATCTTCCAATTCCGCCACCAGAATGGGATCATTGGCATGTGGGCTGGAAAATACTTGGGGAGCGCATGGATCATCGAGTAACATTTCAAATGAAATAGCATGTTCAGTCCACGGCATCACAAATCGCCCAGGACAATTTCGAAGAGGGCGCCAGGGCCATTGAGTCCATAATTGCTGGAATGTCTTTGTCATACTGGTGAGATGATGTTTGGTATGGTCTGAAATCTCATCAAGAAATGC
>JAJDBS010000260.1 GCA_029261235.1 Nitrospirales bacterium | reverse complement strand
AGGTGGCGCAGGCACCTACAGCGACGGCAAACTCTACACGCGGTCCAAGAAACGAGGTGATGTTAATAAGATCCTACAAACGCTGGTCGCTCACGGTGCCAGCCAAGACATCATGGTCGATGCCCATCCGCATATCGGCACGAATAAATTACCTCAGCTCATTCAACAGATTCGAGAAACAATTCTACAATATGGTGGGGAAATTCTCTTCAACAGCAAATTCATTGATTTTCAATCTCGCGATCAAACGATCACTTCCATTGTGCTCGAAAACGAATCGAGCACAACAGAGATGCCCATCACGCATCTCATTTTGGCCACTGGTCATTCCGCTCGAGACATTTACGAACTGCTCCACCGTAAACACATCCTTGTCGAAGCCAAGCCATTTGCGGTGGGGGTACGAGTCGAACATCCTCAAGACATCATTGATCATATTCAGTATCATTGCCGCACTCCTGCAGAAGTACACAGCACACGCCAATACCTGCCCGCGGCTAGCTACAACCTGACTCAACAGATCCCTGGCAGAGGCGTCTATTCATTTTGCATGTGCCCAGGTGGCATCATCGCCCCTTGCGCGACGGGAAAGCAGGAGGTGGTCACTAATGGTTGGAGCCCCAGCAAACGAAATAATCCCTACGCCAATAGCGGCATCGTCGTTGGACTTGAACTCCAGGACTTTGAACCCTACAAAGAACATGGTCCCTTAGCTGGGCTCGAATTTCAGAAGACACTCGAAAATCAGGCCTGGGTCTTTGGTGGTCAATCTCAAGTCGCCCCTGCTCAACGGCTCACCGATTTCATGGCCGGCAAACTCAGCTCGTCACTGCCCAATTGCAGCTATCAACCCGGCATCACACCCGTTGATATGCGACAAGTTCTCGGGCCCATGATCAGTGAAGCCTTACTAGCTGGCTTTCAAGCATTTGGCGGGAAGATGCGTGGCTATCTGAGCCATGAGGCGGTACTTGTTGGAGTAGAATCGCGCACCTCCACCCCTGTGCGCATTCCGCGTGACAAAGATCATCTTCATCATCCGCAACTCGTAAACCTTTTTCCTTGTGGAGAAGGTGCCGGCTACGCAGGTGGGATTATGAGTGCGGCCATGGACGGGGAACGGTGCGCCGACAGCCTGAAATTCTAGAGCTGTCATGGCACAAGATAAACCAAGATCAATCTGAAGATCTCCTCTCTCTTTTTCACGACTGCTCACGATAATGAGGTATAATCACAGTCAGCAAAAAGGTACTGAATCTCCTGCGAAAGAGCTGTTTAATATTTCTCAGAATAGCTTGTCAATACTCCTGTAAATTGTATGGTCAGCAACTGACGGGAATGGTCAAAAAGTTCACCCAGCAAGGCCACAGCACTTTTGACGCGCGGAGCGTACTTCCAGTACGTGAGCACGTCAAAAGGGCGAGAACGCTGCTGGTGGATTTTTTCATCATTCCCGCGAATGGAGACTGCTTGTGATGATTGCAGACACCGAGACCGTTGATCTTCCCACCGCGACCGGCCCGATGCGCAGCTATATTTTTCGACCAGCTCCGAAAAGTCGATACCCTGGGATCGTGTTGTATTCCGAGATTTATCAGGTTACCGGGCCCATTCGACGGATCGCGACTTTCTTAGCCGGGCATGGTTTTGTGGTACTCGTCCCTGAGGTCTATCATGAACTGGAGCCACTCGGCACCGTTCTCAACTATGACAAACCGGACACCGACCGTGGCAATCAGCACAAAATCACGAAGACGCTCTCAAGCTACGATGCCGACGCCCGCGCAGCCTTGGACTATCTCCGCACATTTGAACATTGCACCGGAAAACTTGGAGTTATGGGGATTTGCCTGGGAGGGCATTTAGCCTTTCGAGCAGCCATGAACCAGGATGTGTTAGCGGGAGTATGTTTTTACGCTACGGATATCCACACCCATAGCTTAGGAAAAGACAAGCACGATGATACGCTAGACCGAGTGGGGAAAATACAAGGGGAACTACTGATGGGTTGGGGAAGACAAGACCCACATATCCCCCGCGAAGGCCGAGCAGAAATCTACAACGCGCTCGCCGACCACAACGTGCACTTTCAATGGCATGAGTTTAATAACGCCCATGCCTTTCTCCGCGACGAGGGCTATCGATATGATCCAGCTACTACCCAGATTAGCAACAGCATGATCCTAGAGCTGTTTCACCGAAAATTAAACGTCGGATACTTCGAAAAAAACACGACTTCGGAAGGATAGAAATAAAAAAGAAATGGACTTTTTAATGCTCTTAACTCTCATCAAAAAACTCGCCCCCATACCCTAGCTTTGCACAACACAATACTCAATTCCTTCTATTTCATATTTTGATGGCATTTTCCAAATTCGCGAACAAGTTTACCTGTTTCAACATCCCATAACGGTAGAGGACCGGATTGATTTCCTGCCACAATATACTTTCCATCTGGGCTATAGGAAATAGACCGAAAAGAATGCTGTTCTTTCGGATCCGTCAATTCTTGAAAAACTTTTCCTGTACTGACCTCCCAAATCATTACTTTTCCATCTTGCCCTGCGGAAGCAAGGTGACGACCATTCGGACTAAAGTCTACTGCCCAGGATGGGGAGACATGACCCAACAATTGTCTTTGCTCTTTTCCAGGAGTCAGGTTCCACAAAATTATGGGGTTGTGCCTACCATAAATTTCCGTATATGAGTCTTCCGGCGCCCCAATATAAAGACCATCTGAACTGTATCCAACTGAATAAACTTCTCCCTCTGATTGAAACTCCTTTATGATTTCCCCAGTATGCATATCCCAAACTCGAACCTTGGAATCCGTACTACCGGACAGAACATACCGTCCATCAGGACTAAACGTTACAGCATTCACCATTCCAGCGTGACAACAGTATTTCCTAACACTGCCTCCCTCTTGTTCGACGTTCCACAACAGAACACTTTCATCGTGCCCACCTGATGCAACCCACTCGCCATCGGGGCTATAGGCAACAGCCCTTACTCCTCCTAAATGTCCGTCATAAACATGAAGTTCTTCAAACAAGCGATCTTGAGAACTCTCAGGATTAAAAGAATACAAACGAACTGTACGGTCTCGAAGACCAAAGACAAATTTGGCTCCATCTGGACTCCAAGCTAGAGAAAGAATCCCACGTCCAAAACCAAGGTATTCTGGAAACTCCTTTTGCACTTCATTTGGTGGAATCCGCGGGTCATGAACCAACACAATACCTTGCAATTCACAACTGTCCCTTCTCCACAACCGAATGTCTCCATGAAAACCGGCTGAAAGTAAATATTTTCCATCTGGGCTGAATGCCACGGTGGTCGTATCCATATCTTCATGTGGAGAATAGTACAATTGCGCAAAAGCTTCTTGGGAAATAGCAAAACCACAAAAAAAGATCCCTAAGCAGAGAGCGTGAGTTGCCACCATACTCAACCACATTTTTCTTTTTCGGAATTTCACGGTTTACAGTTCCATTATAAAATCGTTACTTTTTCACCGAGTCACCTACTTGAATAAGGCCCGAGGCTTTTTTGTCGTCCAGGTCTGCATAAAAGTCTTTGCCTTCGTGATTGATGACGGTGAAGGCAGGGAAGTCTTCTACTTCGATTTTCCAGACCGCTTCCATGCCAAGATCTTCGTATTCCAAGACTTCCACTTTTTTAATACTATGCTCGGCTAGACGAGCGGCAGGGCCGCCGATGGAGCCGAGATAAAACCCACCATACTTTCCACAGGCTTCACGCACCTGCTTGGAACGATTGCCCTTGGCCAACATGACCATGCTCCCACCTTCAGCTTGAAACTGGTCCACGTACGAATCCATGCGTCCTGCGGTGGTGGGGCCAAAAGAACCTGAGGCAAGGCCTTCGGGTTTTTTGGCAGGACCCGCGTAGTACACCACATGGTCTTTCAGGTATTGGGGAAGGCCCTTCCCTGAATCCAATCGTTCTTTTAGTCGAGCATGGGCGATATCTCGCGCAACAACAATAGGACCTGTGAGTGAAAGTCTGGTGGCTACAGGATGTTTGCGCAATTCAGTTAGGATTTCAGGCATCGGTCGATTCAAGTCGATCTTGACGACTTCTCCCTCTAAATCGTTTTCCAATACCTCGGGAAGATATTGCGCGGGATTGGTTTCGAGCTGTTCGAGAAAGACGCCGTCCTTGTTAATTTTTCCCAGAATTTGTCGATCTGCTGAACAAGATACACCCAGACCCACAGGACACGAAGCTCCATGGCGTGGTAGGCGAATTACACGGACATCATGTGCAAAATATTTCCCACCAAATTGCGCACCGATGCCAGTTTCGGCACAGAGTTGAAAAATTTGTTTTTCTAGTTCTAGATCTCGAAAGGCACGACCTTGCGCATTGCCTGACGTGGGGAGGTCATCTAAATAATGACAGCTGGCTAACTTCACAGTTTTCAAGGTGAACTCTGCTGACATCCCTCCAACCACTAACGCTAAATGATAAGGCGGGCAGGCCGAGGTCCCCAATGTCCGTATTTTTTCCGCCACAAATTTCATCAACGACGTGGGATTCAATAAGGCTTTGGTTTCTTGATAGAGAAAGGTTTTGTTGGCTGACCCGCCACCTTTGGCTATAAATAAAAACCGATAGTCAGATCCCCTCTGTGCATAGAGATCAATCTGCGCTGGCAAATTGTTTCCCGTATTTTTCTCGGTGTACATGTCGAGGGGCGCCATTTGCGAATACCGCAAATTTCGTTGATCGTAGGCTTCAAATATTCCTCGGGAGAGGGTTTCTACATCGTCCCCACTGGTAAACACCTGTTGGCCTTTATATCCAAGAGCAATGGCCGTTCCGGTATCCTGGCATCCAGGTAACACTCGCCCCGCGGAAATATTCGCATTCTTCAGGAGTTCAATGGCCACAAATCGATCATTTCCTGAAGCTTCAGGATCATCCAAAATTTTAGCCAATTGCTTGAGATGACTCGATCGCAAGAGATGGGTGACATCATCCATTGCCTCACGAGCCAACAAGGTCAGCGCTTCTGGTTGGACTTTGAGAATCTCCTGGCCTTCAAATGTGCTGGTGGACACATAATCCGATGTAAGCTTTCGATACGTGGTCGTGTCGGCTGCATGTTCAAACAATTCCTGATACTGAAAACTTCCCATGAACCTACTCCTCTAATGTTGGTCTGTTGAATAAAGCGGCCAGCAGCGTTCCCACCAAATTCCTGTGCTCACGTACAAAACGTACGTTCCGCGGCTGAATTTGGCTGTGGCCTTGCTGGACGGCTCTTTTGAACCGACCCCATAGCCTCTCATGTTCAAGGCTGTTGTGGACTCATTTGTCCATGATAAAAATAATGGCTTGGCAACCCCCTACCCTACTTCTTAACCTGCATTTTTTGCAAGACACCAACGTCATGATTCTCATCCGTGATAAAAGTCTTCTCGAATGATTTTCCCGTCTTTCCATGTTTGCACAGTCACTTGCTGCATCTTCACTCGATTGCCATCTTTAAATGTGATATCAAACGACCATTCCACCGCTGCATGATCGCCATCAACGATCACTCGGCCAACTTGCCCGCCGTGAAACTCCAGGATATTGTCGAGAAATTTTATTTCATATTCACGATTGACTGCTTTCCCCACACGCTCTTCTGCTTGGTTTTCACTCATGACCACATCGTCCGCGTAGTAGGCATCAAAGGTTTCGAGAATTTTCCCTGTCAATATCCCATCAATGACGGCTTGAACCCGGGTATTAATACTCATCATTCACTCTCCTTTTTATTCAGGTATTGATAATAAGGAACCATGCTCTGCCCTCTATAATCGCTCTCGTCCATGAAGAGCGAGAAGATCTTGATCGGGACCCAACGGGACGATCCCCGTGGGATTAATGTCATCATGCGTGACGTAGTAGTGGCGCTTGATGTGATCGAAATTTACCGTTTCTGCAATCCCTTGTTGCTGATACAAATCCTTGAGATACCCAAAGAGATTGGGATAATCCACGATACGTCGGATATTGCATTTGAAGTGGCCATGATACACCGCATCGAAACGAATGAGTGTCACAAACAAGCGCCAGTCGGTTTCGGTGATCCGTTGGCCAAAAAGATATCGCTGAGTGGAAAGCCGGTTTTCCAGGTGATCGAGTGCGTCAAATAACTCAGTCACCGCCTGTTCATACGCCTGCTGAGTTGTGGAAAAGCCTGACCGATACACGCCATTGTTCACCTTCTCATAAATCAACACATTGAGTTTATCAATCTCCTGCCGTAGATCTGTGGGGTACAAATCAATGGAGCTCTCCGTGAAGGGTTTGAATACTTCATTGAACATTCGCATGATATCGTCATCGGAATTACTGACAATTTTCCGGGTTTCGGTGTCCCACAACACCGGCACTGTCACTCGCGATTGAAAACTTGGGTGAGTGGCAATGTAGGCCTCACTCATAAATTTGAACCCATTGATGTGATCAATGCTATGCCCTGGTCCCTCCCGAAACGCCCATCCGCGATCATCCCGAATGGGATCGACGACCGTCATGCCTACCACATGTTCCAATTGTCTGAGGTTCCGAACAATAATCGTACGGTGCGCCCATGGACAGGCCCATGAGACATACAAATGGTAGCGTCCTTTGGCGGAGGGATAGTCGGAACTCCCATCATCCGTCACCCAAGCACGGAATTCATCTTCTTGGCGATCATAGTGACCATCTTCAGTTTGTTCTTGAGGGAATTGGGCCAGCGTCATGATCGAACCTCTTCTTGCCAGATGAAGGTCCCTTGCTTGAGATCTCGTAACGCCTGTTCAATTTCGTCCCTGGTATTCATGACAAAGGGACCGTAGCGAGCAATTGGTTCACCCAAGGGTTTGGCGGAAATGAGTAACAACCGAGCGGCTTCTTCGCCAGCCACAATCTTGACCAGATCTCCATCCTCCAACACCGCCAGAGTAGTCTGGGCAATCGTTTGCTGTGAACCGTTCTCATCCTCCACAAATGCCACCGATCCTTCAAATACATAGGCAAAAGCCGTGTGCCCTTGAGGAATGGGTTGTATGAATGATCGACCAGGAGGAATCCGGATATCTAAATAGGACGGGTGGGCCGCGATGCCAGTGATGCCGCCTTCGGTTCCATCTACGTTTCCGGCAATGACTCGAATTTTCACTCCATCCCCTGTCGTGACCTCAGGTATTTTTTGCGATGGGATATCTTGATAGCGCGGTTGAGACATTTTGAGCCTGGCTGGAAGATTGACCCAGAGCTGAAATCCTCCATTGCCCTCTGGACGGACTTGGGGCATTTCTTCATGGAGGATCCCACCTCCCGCCGTCATCCATTGCACATCACCGGCTCCAATGCTTCCAGAATTTCCCAGAGTGTCCCTGTGTTGCACTTCTCCGGCCAACATATAGGTCACCGTTTCAATTCCGCGATGTGGATGCATCGGAAATCCTGCTTCATAATCTTCTGCTTTGGGAGACCCAAAATGATCAAAGAGCAAAAAGGGATCAAGATAACTCAGCGCTTCTCCTCCCAGACTGCGCTTGAGACGCACACCGGCCCCCTCGACAACAGGAATCGGTTCGATGATTGTTTTCACTTTTCTTAGTTGTGTCGTCATCATATTCACCTCACCCTTATTCTTTCTGTTCCCCAAGATTCCATTTGCAACAAGCGACGTGCGCCCGAGCCCTCTCCCTGATAGTGAGAGGGTCGATACAACACCATTTCCGACTACGAACTCTTCGCGTCAAAGCTTATTCCCGTGTCCTGAATTTCACGGTATGGGAGCAACCACACCAGGGATTCATCATGCAAATCGACGACTTGAATTCGGTTGCCCCAAGGATCTCGAAAATCACAGCCATCTTCAGACGCTATTTTCAGTCCATATTTCTTCGTTAATTTTTGACGGACCTCCTCAACCTGTGCTTCATCACGAACCATTATCCCAAAATGTTTCATTCGATCAGGTGTGACTTCTTCCACTTCGAAAATGGCAAGAAATTGATGTTCACCGAGTTGACACCAGGCGGCACCTTCCCCGCCTCTCAGCATTTTCAAATTGAACACATCAGAATAGAATTCCACCGCTTTTTGCGCATCATCCACTTCAAGCACGACATGATTCACTCCATACACTTGCACAGCCATGTTCTCGTCTCCTTTCATGTTTTTTATCACTTCAGTTAGGAACAGACTTCTTTGACTTTCTCATTTTCCGCTCAACACTATTCTTCTTTCCTCTACATATTGAGGGGCTTGATTTGAGCTAACACCGCTCGTGGATCTTGCTTCCAGTCGATGCTCGGATCATCAACATACAGTTCAACTTCATTTCCATCCGGGTCATGGAGATACAGGCTTTGAGAAACCGTGTGATCGCTCATGCCGGAAATCGTGATTCCATTTTCGGCAAGCTCTTTTTTTGCTGTACGAAGTTCTTCAAGACTGTCACCGACCTTGATGCCAATGTGATAGAACCCTCGCCTCATACCCGATGGTGGAGCTGGTGCTTCTCCCACTTCAATGAGAAGAATTTCATGATGTGTTCTCCCTGACGTCAAGGCAACGGCTCTACCACCTAAGGCTATTCCCACTTCCTTAAACCCCACAATATCCCGATAGAACCTGAGTGATCGCTCAAGCTCTTTGACGTAAAACACTACATGTCCTAAGTAGTGCGCCTTCATGCTATTCGTCCCCTTCATGTCTTTCAGCGAATAACTCGCCCCACGACTCTCACTCACCAAACATCCGTGAGCCAAACTTCAAGAACCTTTTTTTTGGCGACAAGTCTTTCTCTTTCAGCGAATGTTTCGATCTGGACTCTTTGTTGTCTGTACTGCGTCGTCATCGTTCAATGAATGCTCCGTTGAGGACGATCCAGTGCTCGACAGTCTCTTAGGATCATTAAAGCTATCTCGAATTCGACGGAGTAACTGCTTTGCCACCTGCACTTCTGATGCATCCAATGCTTGAGCGAAAAACGGACGCATGTATACCGCATGTGCTGGAAAAACTTCTTGGAACAATGCCACGCCTTCTGCTGTAAGCTTGACCATTGTCGCTCGGCGATCCCCTCCAACTGGTCCACGTTGAATCAACCCTTTCTTTTCTAAGCGATCGAGTACGCCTGTCAGTGTTCCTTTGGTCGTCAAAGTACGCTCTGATAATTCTGCGCACGTGAGCCCCTCTGTTTCGTCTAATTCCGCAATGACATCAAACTGCGCAGGAGTTAATCCCAATGATTGAATATGCCGATTTCCTACTCGATAAAAAGCGAGATAGGCCTCCACCAGCGGGCGAAGGAGACTTAAATAGGAATCATCTTTGTAATCACGGATTGGCATTCAAACTCCTCCGGTTTTTGCTACTCAGAGACAACAAGAATTTAATACTACATAGCATAGTACTATATAGTACTACAATCAACTCCCCTTCTTTTCATCTTGAAATCTCGCCATATTATCGAGGCTACATATTTCTTCGCGGTCTTAGGTCCACCTAATCGACAACGGTTTTCCTGAAGGCGTTTTCTATAATGCTGTAGGCTTTCTCCTCCATGATCATTTTGGTCATTCATCTCGTTTATTTCATAACAAGTTGTTTTATTTATACTTTTCCATATATTCCCTTCTGGAATACGCTTTGCATAATCAAGTGAAACATGATGCATCTCATAAATATTTCCACCTTCAATCTTGGGATAGACCTCATTGACGTTCTTTTTGCCTCAGCGAGAGAAACCATGAAAGCCATTCGTAGGAATTTCATGAACGCCCTGCCAAGCTGGAATGAGAAGTACGCGCTGGATGGAACACTCGTCACTATTGAAGGAGAATATTGAGTGTTAGAAAATTTACTTGGTGAGCATCGCGGGCTTCACATTGAAGCAGAAACCAGATGGCCTCTATCTCGCAAACAGCGGGAGATGCCATTGTCAGAATATAATGGCCATTCGAAGGTCATACAATAATTTTATCGTCCACGGCGGAGGGACTGGTCTTTAAGGAAACGATGAAACCGACCGCACCCGGAATCTTGTTTCCTCATCAGCCACCTTCCCAATGGTCCCTCCGCCACCAACTGTTAAGCAAGACCTCACGACAAGGACACGATTCTCATGGATCTTTTTAGTCTCACTCATTCTTCGACAGAAACGCTCTCACCAGTGACGACGCTGAATCAGGAGCGTATTTTACTCGTTGACGATGATGAGCTCCACCGTTCCTGTCTCAAGGAATTTCTTGAACGACGAGGGTATGAGTGTCTAGAGGCCATGAATGGGGTAACGGGGCTCGACATGTTGCGGCAAGAACCTATCTCAATCATCATCACTGACAACAATATGCCTGAGATGGATGGGCTCACATTTATTGAACACGTGAAGCACGAGTTTCCCAATGAGATTCTCCCCATCTTTCTTATGACTGCGGAGCTATCCAGCCCTGTCCGTCTTCGTGCGTTTAAAAACGGGGTGTATCGTGTATTCGAAAAGCCTTTGGATTTCCAGGAACTCTGTTATGCCGTTGATTGGGTCGCGAAATTCGATTTACACCCTCCACTTTCTGTCAAATCTTCTCCCACGTAAATCGTCGGATCACCACTTCCCCTCATGTTCATAGGAAAATGCTCAGAATGTATTTTCCACATTTGTAGAATGAGGTAAGCAACGTCACGCCTATCCTCTCCCGCCAAGCATCTCCGCGCTAAATAGTAGCCTTGTCTTGCTCACACGCCGTTAGGGCCCATTTGATGCCAATCAGTGAGTCGTTAAAATATCTCATAGAGCATGTGTAGCCTCACAGAACCTGAGTATGCCGGTAACGACTGAGTGTCATTGCAATAGTAGAGAGGCCTACAGTGTCCCGGAAAACACTTACGGGTTCATACAAATTGTGCAGCAATTAACGATCGACATTGATCGAGTATGTGACTCTATAGAAAAAAAACGGTGGGAAACTATTCAGCGTTGGCTCGAGAGGAAAGGCAAAGATGACAGAGAACCATCATGTACGATTCTCAAGGACCTCCTGCAGGGTTTTCGCAAGCAATGCCCCATTGACTGGCTTCATCAAAAATCCCTTGAGCCCAAGTTGATTCGCCTTTTCCTCAGACATGGTATGACTAAATCCCGTGCACAAGACAATAGGAATATCGTGACGAATCTCTCGCAATGCCGTTGCCAACGCTTCACCGCTCATTGTCGGCATCGTTTGATCCGTCACCACCACATCAAACTGATCTGGATGCTTGTGAAAAAGCTCAACGGCTTCATGGGGATTTGTTTTTGTGATAACCGTATAGCCCAAATGCGTGAGCACTTGCTCTCCCCATCTTGCCAACACGTCTTCATCATCAACGAATAACACGTTCCCTTTTCCCTGTGGCCACTCCACGGCATTTTCCATTTGAGCAGGAAGGACGACATCCAATCGAGGCAGCAACACCGTAAAAATGGTACCCTGCCCAACGACACTCGAGGCGGCAATATGTCCTTCATGACCGACAATAATTCCATGCACGACGGCCAATCCTAGCCCCGTCCCTTCACCTAAACTCTTCGTTGTAAAAAATGGTTCAAAAATCCTTTCTAGTACTTGAGGCGACATTCCTTGTCCTGAATCTTGAATAGTCATTTTAAGGTACGTGCCTGGTTTTAAATTTGAAAACTCTCGACTCAAATCCGTAGTCAAGTCAATTGAACTGACATTCAAAACCAGCTCGCCTCCATTTTTTCGCATAAAAAATTCAGCATTGGTACACAAATTCATAATGACTTGGTGCATTTGCGTAGCATCCGCAAATACCACTGCAGAATCCTTGGCTAAGGTCGATCGTATGTCAATCGTGGTCGGAAGCGTGGCACGCACCATCTTGAGCGCTTCTTCAACCATCTTGTTCAGATCAACGGCCTCACGTTCTTGATCGGACTGACGACTAAAGGCCAAAATTTGCTTCACCAGTTCTTTTGCTCGATTGCCTGCGGTTAAGACTTCCCCTAAATAGGACGTTAACTTCGGCTCTTGCTTGGCCTGTGTCAGCGAAAGTTCCGCATAACCCAAAATCGCCCCCAAAATATTATTGAAATCATGGGCAATCCCTCCAGCTAAAGTCCCAATCGCTTCCATTTTCTGTGTATGTCGAAGCTGCTTTTCACTTTGGGCCAAGGCCACTTCAACACGCTTTTGCTCCGTAATATCTTCGCAAGAAAGCAATAACATCCGTTCTTGATTCGGGCCTAGTATAGATCGCGAGGTCTCTCTCACCCACAACCGTGTTCCATTTTTTTTGACTTTCCTAAAGACTTTTTGTGCAGCCTGATTCGTTGAGGCAAAGCACTCTTCAATCTCTCGGCAAAATATTTCTTGATCATCGGGATCAATCAACATCTTCACCGATTGTCCCACAAGATCCTCACGCTCATATCCCAACATCTTGGCACCAAATTGATTCACCGATAAAATTTCAAGATCGACATCAACCGTGAAATACATAAGTGGGGCTTCGTCGTAGAGAGCTCGATATCGTTCTTCACTGTCTTGTAAGGCATCTTGTGCCCTCTTCCGTTCGAGTTCAGCCCCTGCTCGAGCTGCAAACACCTTCAATAAAGACTGGTCCTGTGCATTCAAGCTCAGAGGCTTTTGATCCATGATCGCCAAATTGCCAACAATACACCCTTCGGAATTGAACAGTGGCGTCCCACAATAGCTCTCAAGATTAAGCGTTTTCACAGTTGGATTCTTAGGAAAGCGCGCTTGAACCCCTTGAGAGAAATACACGGGATGTCCTTCAAACACTTTCTCACAAGGTCCGTCCAAACAATTATAATCAAAATCCTCTTCAAATCGATCTTCATGCCAAAAGGCCACCCCGCGCACAATCGGAAAACTCTCTTCAACACGTTCCGCTAAAAACACCATTGGCACTTGAAGAGCATTCGCTAATTGACGAACGAGATTCTTGAAAAAATTTGGGCTTCCAGGAGCAACGGTTCCCTGGACAATGGCTTCTAAGGCTTCTTCTGACTTTTTTCTATCGGTAATATCACGAGTCACGATCACACCACGAATGTCCCCACGTGTCGTATGAAATATACGCCCCGTGCTTTCAAACCAACGATACGCTCCATTCTGATGACGATAGCGATAGATCGAGCGCCCCGTCCCTAAGACAAGCATCCCCTCAGTAAATTCTTTCACAACCATTTCTCGGTCATCAGGATGGACAAGAGAAAAAATGCTCGTTCCAAGTAATGCAGGAGGGGCATAACCTAAGATCTCTTGAAAATTCGGGCTGACATATAAGAAGTTCGCCGATGCATCCACTTCTATGATTAAATCATACGCATTCTCCATAATCGCTCGATATCGTTTTTCTCGTTCTCGAATCGTTAATTCCGTAGCTTTTCGGAATGTGATATCTCGAGCAATGCCAAACAGCCCTTCAAGCCCTTCCTCCGCTTGTACAAAAATTTCTTTAGTCACCAAAAAGGTTCGGACAACTGCCCCTGCATCGTCCACATCCACTTCGAATGATTGAGGAGTTTTACTGCGTATCACATCCTCATCATGCTGGGTAAAAAGAACGTGGTCTCCCTTTGGAAATATTTCCGTATCTGTTCTTCCGATGATCTTATCAATAGAAGATCCTAGAATGGCTGCTCCCATTGTATTGACTAACAAGTATCGACCTTCATGGTCTTTGACAAAAATGATATCGCTTGTTCCCTCGACCACCGTCGTCAGTAACGCATGCTTTCGTTTAGCAGCTGCTTCTGATTCTTTCTGCTCCGTGATATCTCGAATGGTTCCTCCGCCGCGAACAAATGTTCCCTGCTCATCATAAATGGCCTGGCCTTTTCCTTTAAACCATCGATACTCACCCTGTTTCGTCTTCAGGCGAGATTCCACATCATAGGGCACATGATTTTCAATATGATTTCTCAGGGCTTGAAACACACGGGGAACATCTTCGGGATGAATGCAAGATGCCCATGATCCTGACACCGGAGGAAACTCATGTTCTTCAAAACCTAAGAGAGCCATGAATTGCGCAGAGTACCAAGAGGGAGTCTCTGGAGACTCCCAGGATGTATCAGGCAATGGCTGGCATTCCCATAGACCTTCTTGAGAGCCCATTGTGGCAACCTGAAAACGATCAAGCTGTTCGCGCAATGTCACAATCTGATGTTGGGCCTCAGCAAGTTCGCAACGGAGCTGGTCCTTCGTCTTTCGGCTATCAGGTACATCTATTTCCCTCACAGCTTTAATCTTCGTCCCAACGGCTTCAGGTAACAACGCTTGGCTATATCGAGCTGTCACATCTAACAACACTCCCTCATATCCTATATGCTGGCCTTGGCTATCTCGTATCACTCGCGCATATTCTTCCAACCACAGGAATTCATGATTGGCTCGACGCCCCTGCCATACGACAGGGCCAACGATTTCTTCATGATGGAAAAACTGTTCCCACTCGTTTCGTCGGTGTGGTTCCACATAGAGTTGGCTTCCAATATCGCTCACACCCTGAATCATTTCTTGAGGAGAGGTATATCCGAAAAATTGAGCCATGACTTGGTTTGTCATGACAAACTTCCCCTCGACTGAACTGCGATACATCCCAAACACGGCATGATCAACGAGCTCTTGCAAGCCAACGAATTCCTCCTCTAGGGGAACATCCGTCTGATACTGAGACAAACGGAGAGACAGATGGAGATCTCCGATTTGTTTTCGAAGTATTTCAAGCGGCTCGCGGAAAGATGTACTCGCGGGGAGATTAGGATCCATGAAAGAGGTGTTTGGGTTGAAAAAACGGAACCCACTCATCAGTTACATGTCCACAATGAAAGATCTACAAACTTATGTCAAGAGGAAATTCCTCTATCTATGCGCTTTTGCCATGTCCTCAATGGACAGACCATGCGCGTCGTTCAATCTCAGCACCTCTCATTTTTGATACCACGGAAAGGCCATGGTAGACTTCAATCCATTTTTTCCTTTGTGACGAACTGGACCCAATCATGAAAAAACCTGTCCTGACGATCGCCGGCTCTGATCCTAGCGGAGGCGCTGGCATTCAAGCCGACCTTAAGGCTCTGTCTGCAAACAGCGTCTTTGGCATGTCGGTCCTCACGTCGATTACAGCCCAAAACACGTGCGGAGTTTCATCAGTCTTTCATCTCCCTTCCTCCATCATTCAAGCCCAACTTGATGCAATATTTTCCGACATCTCGGTCAAGACCATCAAAACTGGCATGCTGGCTACCACAGAAATTATCACGACGGTGAGTCATACACTGGCAACTCAAAATATAGAACATCTTGTTGTAGATCCAGTGATGGTGGCGAAAGGTGGCCACAGACTCCTTGAAGAGGATGCAATCTCTACGCTTAAGGAGAAACTGTGCCCTCAGGCTACGTTGATCACGCCTAACATTCACGAAGCAGAAGTGTTATCTGGCCTCACGATTACGACTCTTGCCGAGGCTCGAAACGCAGCAAAAACCATTCATCAACTTGGTTGTCAACATGTGTTGATTAAAGGCGGACATTTGCACGAGCAACCTGGCACAGATCTCCTCTATGACGGTCGATTTTTTCGAATGTTTAAAGCAGATTATATTCAGACGAAGAATACACATGGCACCGGTTGCACCTTGGCATCAGCGATTGCTGCACAGCTTGCAAAAGGAAAGCCTATGGCTGATGCCATTGAAGCGGCCAAGACCTACACGACGGAAGCCATACGCCATGGCTTCTCGCTTGGACAAGGCCATGGGCCAACGGACCATTTCTACTTTTTGCCAAAGTAAAAACCCGTGAACACTGTCAACGAAAAAATGCAGATCATTGAAACGTCCGTGAAGTTCTTGCATTCCTCTGGTCTCTCCACTACTGGTATATTAGCTGCTCCTTCCACGCCAACAAATCTGTGCGTCATTCTCTGTCATGGATTTCTGTCTGATAAACAGAGCCGCACCAATCGAAGACTGACTGAACTCCTAGTTCCTCAAGGAATTGCGACGTTTCGCTTTGATTGGTATGGCATGGGAGAGACTCAAGAGCAGTTCTCCAACCTAAGTTTGAAGCAATGTGAGGACCAACTCGATGCAGCTTTTGAAATATTGCAAGAACGTGGCCTAGCTCGACTCGGACTCGTTGGATCAAGTTTTGGTGGATTACTCTCGATTCTCTCAACTCCCAGGCTAGACGGCCTCCTTGCGTTAGGACTCAAATGCCCAGTCGTCGATTTTGCAGAATCCTTGCGTCTGGGATTTGGACAAGAAGCTATGACAAACTGGAAAACGACCAATCACATTCCCAATATGGTTGGTGATGGCTCGCCGATTCCCTTGCATTATGGGTTTTATGAAGAATGCCTGACGTATGATGCGTATGCTGTCCTGCCTCACATACAAATACCCACGTTAATCGTTCATGGTGACCAAGATACAGTCATTCCACGACCGCAAATTGACCGATTACTGACCTCACTCACCACGACAAAACAACTAAAATTAATTGAAGGAGCGGGCCATCAATTTGGCCAACCTGAAGAATTTCGGCTCATGACGAATCATCTGGCCAAATGGATGGTGCATTATCTGAACAGCTCCTCATGAGCAAAACCAAGCGAACAAACGATTCTCGTCTTACCACAATGGAATCAACTGATAAAACGTTGGAAATATTCCGGATACTCTATCCGATTTTCAAAGATGAAATTTTTAAACGACGTGAACAAATGATACAGCTGACAGCTTTTGCCAGCACCCTCTTAGTCCTCTCGCTTGTTGCCCTGCTGCCTTTGACCATCTGGGAAGGCACACCGCCTGCTATTCGATGGCTCGCGATTTCAGGTGTGGGATTATTCTCTGGGCTATTCGCCTATTTCATCGTCCAGCATTCAGAACGACATCGGATGGCCAAGCAACAATTAATAGAACTGGAAAGAGCCATTGGTCTCTATGATAAGGGTTGGCAAGCAAACGAAGAGGCGCTTTTCCCCCAAAATTGGCAAACCGACTGGACCGCGGACCGAAGCGTCAATATCTATCTCACCATCCTAAGCGCGCTGACTGTTTTGGTCATCTGTGCCATACTCATTCAGTTTTGAAAGGCCGTCGATTGATACGCAGCATTCGGTCTTCAACCAAAGGATTGCACTCATGTTGAAGCCTTATCGGGGTGTCGCTCCCGTTGTCGCAGCCAATACCTTCATTGAAGACACGGCCATGGTCATTGGAGATGTGGTCATTGGCTCAGACTCTAGCATCTGGTTTTATGCCGTTGTCCGTGGAGATGTGCATTTTATTCGAATCGGGCATCGGACCAACATCCAAGACCTTTCTCTCCTCCATGTCACACATGATACGCATCCCTTAACACTCGGAGATGATATTACGATCGGACATCGTGTCACCTTGCATGGATGTACAATTCATGATCGGGTGCTCGTTGGCATGGGCTCAATCATCATGGACGGCGCAGTGGTGGAAGAAGACTGCATTATCGGAGCAGGCAGTTTGGTCACGGAACATACTCAGATCCCCTCAAAAAGCCTCGTCATGGGATCTCCAGCTAAAGTGAAACGTGCACTAACAGATGAAGAGTTACTCTGGATCAAAGAGTCCGCATCAAATTATTCTCGTTATGCACAATATTATATCTCAGACCAAGAACGATCATTCTGAATTGGACGGTGAAAATCGTCAAAGCCTTACATCCTTCGATATCTATCCGACTTCCTAAGATCCACCATTTTGACCTCTTCTCTCACACCACACTCGGCACCGCAACCCCACCCACTCGTCATTCTCGGGGCAGGTTATACCGGCCTTCGTGTCTATCAACAAGCTCTCGAGAAAGGGTGGCACGTCTTTGCCACGAGCCGCAACCCTCAAGAACAATTGCGCGACATCTCTCCCAAATACCGCTTACAGTTTGATCTCACACAAGCCAGCACGTGGTCAACCATCCCCGACCCTGCACACCTTCTTTGGTGTTTTCCTGCTTTGCCCATTAACCTTGTTAAAGAATTTCTGATGACTCGCACGCGACAGACTGGTCGACTGCTCGTCATGGGGAGCACCTCTGCCTATGTACCAGAGGGTCATCCCATTACCGAAGACTCTCCGCTCCAAACAGATCTCCCACGTGTCCAGACAGAGGAGTATCTACGCACGACGTTTGGAGCCGTGCTTATTCGCCTAGCAGGACTCTACGGACCAGGACGCCATGTGTTTGATTGGATCAGAAAAGGGAAGATTCAGAACACGCGAAAATGGGTCAATCTGCTTCACGTCGAAGACGCCGCCGCGATTTGTCTACAAGCCATCGAACAGGCTTCCGATGAAAGCACGTATTTAGCGAGTGACGGTTGTCCACGAACCTGGAATGAAATTTGTGCTGTTGCGTCATCAACATGGCAAATCCCGATTCCTGCTCTAACGACATCACCAAACCCGGGTAAACAGATATCAATTCAGAAATTGCAAACCGAGTTAGCATACACCTTTCGTTTCCCAGATCTCTTCCAAGCATTGGATGGTATTGAGAGAGGCACAACTTAGTGCGTCGCGTCTTATCGAAAAAGCGCCACGAGAAAGTAGACGACGAGCCCATTATTGATAGCATGGGCACACATGCCAGGAACGATGCTTCCTGTTCTCTCATACAACCACGCCCACAAGATTCCGCTCCAAAAAACTGAGAGAAAGGCGATTAGCCCATATCCATGAGCCAAGGCAAATATTCCAGCACTCCCAATCAGAGAGACAGAAAAACCAAATTTTGCACGTAACGTTGAAAAAACAATTCCTCGAAAAATTATCTCCTCAAAAAATGGAGCAAAGACAACCACTTCAAGTGAAGTTTTCAGTAATTCCACCTGGCTACCCCAGACCAATTGCGGAAGAAACCATTCTGTCCAATGGACGGATATCCCAAACGCATCACCGCCAAGCATGATAAGCCATTCACCCGCGAGTCCTAAGGCCATGACACTCAATAAAAGCGGGAGAGAAGATTTAATTCGTTGAAAAAAATTATGGCAACCAAGCACACCTAAAAGCGATTGTTCTCTTGGCCAACACAGCAAGACAATGGCCATTGCCACAGTAGGGAGATACAGTAAAAGGGAACCGTAATCCTCCAAAATAGTCATTCCATGCGGAACGGCAGCCAGGAGGAGAATGAGAAGAATTGACAACGCTCCTCCTCGAACTAACGCAGCCACGCCTTCATGAAAAGTCCAAGTTAATTCCCGCTGAATGCTCGCTCCTTCACTCTGGAGCTGCCACAACTTGAACCGCATGATGACCATATAGACGAAACACATCAATCCTATTCCTCCTAGAATGCATTCAACAATGATCAACCCTCGCCACTTCCACAATTGAAGATCAGTTAATTGTTGAAATTGGAGTTGGAAATTTTCTCGTAAGTGCTGATCACCAGATTGACCGGCTAACCGTCGCGCCAATTGAAAATAAAACCAATTGGCGGGGACCTCTTCAGCTAACCGCGCTTGTAAACCAGCATAATCCACACCTGTTGCATTTCTCTCAAAATATACGGCATCGAGTATCTGCTGAAATATTACAGTCTGTTGAATGAGAGGCATCCCTACCTGCCTCGACTCCAGTCGATTTGCTCTCAACATCGCTTCGCCATCGAAAATTCCCATATACAGTTGATCTAATCGACTGCGTCTATCTTGCGGAATTTCTGCATACCAGTGGCGAAGTTGTTCTTGAGTGTGACGATCATCCCACCAAAAATGATAGAGACTTTTCTCAACATTCGAGAGATCAGAGAGCTGTGTCTCCAAACCCAATATGCGACTGGCCAGTCGCTCTAAATCACGACTCGCCGTCAATGATTCCGGCATGACATCAGAAGAAGAGACACTCCACAGAAGCAGAGCAAACCCAGACAGGCACACCATCAGACACAGCGCAGTCAGGTAAGAAGAAAAATGAAGTTCTTTGAATGAGTCAGACTCAGAGTCCAGCAGGAGATGAGAATTTTGAGGCATCTCAATTATGGGTCGACCAAAGATGTCGCATGGCCAATTTCACCTTCCTCATGCGACTGTTGCCATGCAAAGTCAGCGTTTTTGGATAGCCTGGGAGGAAATATGTGACAGAGGGATTTCCATCCTGAATCGAGATGGACAAGAGATATGCTCAATAAAGAGAACCTACCGGAAGATAGGACGTGCCCCAGGACAACAATCTCGTGAATACGTCTATCAGGATTTGAATACTCCCCAGAGGAGAATGCTCGTTCCCAGTGGCCAGAGATAATACGAAAATAAATAAAAATTATTGTGACGGACCAACCGAAGAATGACCCCGATCGACCAATATCCAACCAGCGCCGCCACCGCCATTCCCACCAAATAGACTTCAAGTGCATCATGGGTATCACCTAAGACTTTGATGAGTTCTAGGAGAGTGGCCCCAACAATCGCTGGCATTGAAATCAATAAGGAAAAACGCGCCGCGAGCTCCCGGTCCAACCCCAAGAACATGCCTCCAGCGATGGTGGAACCTGAACGAGAAATTCCAGGGAAGACGGCTGCACCTTGAATGATTCCAATCAGGAGCGCATCCCTAGGTGTCATGTCCTTCGCCGTTCGATCTGAAGTCCCGTCTCGAGTCACCCACAGGATCACACCGGTGATTAAAAACATGACAGCCACAAGCGATGGCTGTGCCAACGTTTCAATGCCAATAGACTGCACACCTAAACCAATGATCGCCGTGGGCACGGAGGCCAATAATACATAATGAATGGTCTGACGTTCGCACCCCTGGAACATACTCCCCGCCTCGGTGGGCAGCCCCACATACCCTTTTGCTAGCGTCAAAAGGTCTTGCCTGAAATAGAGAAGGATCGCAGTGACCGTGGCCATATGCAACATCACATCATACAGCAAATTTTCTTCGCTAAATTGCCCAAACCAATGCTGCGCCATAACTAAATGGCCAGAAGAGGAGACAGGTAAAAATTCGGTAAGCCCTTGTATGACGGCTAAGACTATTGCTTCGACATATCCCATACGTTAGAGCAGGCTCCATTTCATGTGTTTGAAAAAGCAGAGCGCCATCACGTCTTGCTCTCTTTCAGTTGAGTGGTAAAATCCCGAACCCCTACCTCCCATGGTGGTAAGGAAATGGCTGGATCCTGCAAAGATGTCAGAATCGAATACGCGGGTCTAGGAGCGGGCAAGGGATAATCTGCAGACGTGATGGGCACCACGGCGGTTTGAATGTCAGAAGCCTGATAGAGCGCTTGCGTGAAATCATACCAACTCGTTCCTCCAGATCCAGCCAAATGAAAGGTTCCATATGATTCGGTTTCAATTAAACAAGAGACCGCTTTAGCCAAATGTGGAGCATATGTCGGAGATCCGAATTGATCGCTCACCACCCGAACCTGTTCCTGATTGGCCAATCGCAACATCGTGAGAGGAAAGTTTTTCCCAACCACATGATAGAGCCAAGCCGTTCGGATGATATAATTTCGTGGATTATTCTTTTGTACTTCTTCCTCCCCAGCCAACTTACTTTGCCCATAAACCGAGCGAGGGTTGGTGCGATCAAACTCATGATAGGGGCGAGACTGAGATCCATCAAAGACATAATCCGTGGAGAAATGTACGAGAGGGATTCCCATTTCTTCTGTGGCCCGCGCGAGGTTTCTTGGACCTAACGCATTTCCACGGTAGGCCGATTCCTGATCGTTTTCCGCTTGATCGACTTGTGTAAACGCCGCGGCGTTGATCACGATATCAGGGCGGATATGCTCCAAGGTCTTTCGGACCGGTTCAAGTTGACTGATATCTAGATCAGTAATATCTAGACTCACAACTTCATGTTCAACAAACGCCTCTTGTAAGGCCTGGCCTAATTGCCCTTGCGCGCCAGTGACAACAACCTTGCGAAATTTCATATGGGCAATTCAGAAAGTTGCCCAACCAGCATCTGCAATGATTGCCCAGCCGCATCTTTCTGAGAAAGAATTGGAGACGCCATAGGCCAGTCAATACCAATTTGTTCATCATTCCACGCAATAGCAATCTCATCTCCTGGTACATACACATCAGTACATTTGTATTCAACCTCAGCAATGTCAGATAGGACGCAAAACCCATGAGCAAACCCAGGTGGGACATAGAGTTGCTTGAAATTTTCAGCCGTCAATAACACACTTTCCCAAGAAGCAAAGGTTGGAGAATCAGGCCGAATATCCACCGCAACATCAAAAATTTCTCCTTTGATCACCCTCACCAATTTACCCTGAGGTCGTGAAAGTTGTGCATGTAAACCTCGAAGCGTTCCACGAACGGACAAAGAACAATTATCCTGTACAAACGATAACGGTATTCCTCCATTTTGATATTTTGGAGCATGGTAGGTTTCCAGAAACCATCCGCGTTCATCTCGGAAGACAACGGGTTCAATAATGAGCACACCTGGCAACTTGGTCGTCAGAATATTCATCAACATCCCTTCGGTTTAGCTATTTACCAAGCTTAGCAGGTATTGTCCGTAGGCATTATCTTTCATCCCCGCTGCTAACCGTCCAACATCATCAGCTTGAATATATCCCATGGTGTACGCAATTTCTTCTGGACAGGCCACCATCAAACCCTGCCGTTCTTGTAGTACTTGGATATACTGGGCAGCTTGCATGAGCGACTCATGCGTCCCCGTATCTAACCAGGCTATGCCTCGACTGAGCACTCTAACTTGGAGGGAATTGGCCTCCAAATACGTACGATTCACATCGGTAATTTCTAATTCACCTCTGGCTGAAGGTTGGAGGGCATCAGCGATAGACACGACATGATTATCATAAAAATACAACCCAGTTACGGCAAAAGACGATTTTGGCTGAACCGGTTTTTCTTCTAAACTTGTGGCTTGTCCCTCTGCATCAAATGTCACAACTCCATACCGTTCTGGGTCACGCACTTGGTAGGCAAACACTTGAGCACCCTCCATCTGAGCAGCAGCATCTTGCAAGTACCCTGACAGCCCATGTCCGTAGAAAATATTATCTCCGAGAATAAGCGCCACCCGATCCTGGCCAATAAAGTCTCGACCGATGACAAAGGCTTGAGCAATCCCTTCGGGTCTGGCCTGTGTCCGATAGATGATGTTCAATCCCAAATGACTGCCGTCGCCCAACAACCGAATAAACCCATCTTGTTCATGTGGGGTGGTGATGACAAGAATATCTTGAATGCCGGCCAACATGAGAGTCGACAGGGGATAATAAATCATCGGTTTATCAAAAACCGGTACCAGTTGCTTACTCACAGCATGCGTGAGAGGATAAAGTCGTGACCCAGAGCCACCTGCTAAAATAATGCCTTTTAATCGTGCCATGTGATGATCTCTGCCTGACGAATGCACCTGCGCTCCTCAGAAACTAGCCAATGACAGTTAATTCACCATTGTCTCTGATAATCCAAGTCTTTCTCGTTGGTAGGATTGATTGGTGACGGCTTCACACCAATCTCTGTTGTCCACATACCATTGAATGGTTCGCTGTAAACCTGCCTCAAACGTGTGGCTAGGGGCCCATCCCAATTCAGATTGGATCTTTGCGATATCGATTCCATAGCGAAAATCATGGCCAGGACGATCTGTCACAAACGTCTTAAGATCCACATACTGTCGGATTCCACGTTCAGCAAGAACAGGATTCGACTCACAGGGAACAAGTTGGTCCAGGATACGACAAACTGCATCAACAACCTCGACATTTGAATGTTCAGATCGACCACCTAAATTATACTTTTCACCAGGTGTACCATCCTGCAGTGCGCGCAAGATCCCTGCGCAGTGATCTTCGACAAATAACCAATCGCGAATATGCTGGCCGTTCCCATAAATCGGCAGAGATTTGCCTTCTAAGGCGTTCAAGACCATAAGAGGAATGAGTTTCTCAGGAAACTGATAGGGGCCGTAATTATTCGAACAATTGCTCACGATCGTGGGAACACCATAGGTATGAAAATATGCCCTGACCAAATGATCTGCACTGGCCTTTGACGCTGCATAGGGAGAATTCGGAGCGTAGCAGGTTTCTTCCGTAAACAAACCTGTTGCGCCTAACGTTCCATAGACTTCATCAGTGGATACATGTAGAAATCGAAACCGTTCCCGCTGGCCCGCCTCAGCTTTGCTTAGAAAGCGTCTGACCGTATCGAGTAAGACCAATGTCCCCGTCACATTCGTATGAATAAAAGGATAGGGATTGTCGATTGATCGATCGACATGCGATTCAGCCGCAAAATTCACCACCCATTGAGGACCATACGTCTCCACCGCCTTGGCCATTTCGACTTCATCAGCAATGTCAGCTTGAATAAAATTCAACCGAGAATTATCCCACAGGTCCTCCAGGTTTTCTCGATGACCGGCATAGGTTAATTTATCGACGACGACAACTCGTGCATTGGTCTCGGCTAAAATCATGCGAACAAAATTCGCTCCAATAAACCCAGCACCCCCGGTCACAATCATCGTGTCCATCATATGGTTATCTTTTGGATGAGGATAATCCAGTTAACACACTGTTACGGCTAGCGGAAAAAAGAAGAATGAAACCAAACCCTAGTCTCTTTGACTATTCCACAGTCACACTTTTGGCAAGGTTGCGAGGTCGGTCGACATCCAAATCACGCTGAACGGCAATATGATAGGCCAAGAGTTGAAGACCGACAGTAAACAGAATGGGTGTCAGTAAAGGATGGACGTCAGGAATGGCAAACACATGATCAGCCACCTGATCTAATGCATGATCGCCTTCGGTGACAAAAGCAATGACAGGGGCATTTCTTGCTCGCACTTCCATCAAATTACTCACAGACTTTTCATACAGACGATCTTTGGGGGAAAGGACAACGACTGGCATGTCGCTATCAATTAAGGCTATCGGACCATGCTTCATTTCTCCTGCCGCATACCCTTCCGCATGAATATAGGAAATTTCTTTGAGTTTGAGGGCGCCCTCTAAAGCAATGGGATAATTAACACCTCGGCCTAAGTACAAGAAATTTCGTTTTTGCGCATACTGCTTGGCGATAGATTCAATCGTACTTTCCTGTTTTAAAATATGCTCGACTTGGCCAGGCAGCAAAAGAAAATGATCAAGCCACCACCGTCCTTCTTCAGGACTCAACACCTCGTGTACACGTCCAACGTGCAAAACCAATAAATACAAAGCAATCACTTGCCCCGTAAAGGCTTTGGTTGACGCCACGCTGATCTCTGGGCCACAGCGCGTATAAATCACCCCATCGGCTTCACGGGCTAATGTACTCCCCACAGCATTCACAATTGCCAAAACACGTGCTCCACGCCGCTTGGCTTCTCGCGCGGCCGCCAACGTGTCAGCCGTTTCACCAGACTGTGAAATGGCAATAAACAGGTCATTGGGTTCAATCATCGGTTCGCGATAACGAAATTCAGAGCCTATGTCGACTTGAATCGGTCGACGAACCATCTCTTCAAAAAGATATTTTCCGACTAACCCGGCATGCCAGGATGTGCCGCACGCCACAATCCAAAATCTTCTTGCCCCTAACAGCTCTTCGTTCGTCATGGCCAAATCAGAAAGATCGGCCTCTCCCGTTTCGTAATTAAAACGCCCTCGAAGTGTATCCATGATGACTTGAGGCTGTTCATGAATTTCCTTCATCATAAAATTTGGATAGCCGCCTTTTTCAGCAGCTTCCGCATCCCAATGAATAGTTTCTGCCTGAAAATCCTTTGGCTGCCCCTCAGGATTAAAAACCTTAATTTCGGATTCTTCCAATATGGCCACTTCACCATCTTCTAAAAACACCACTTCTCGGGTATGTTCCAATAACGGAGTGACATCTGAAGCCAAAAACGCACCTGTTTCATTCAATCCAATGACCAACGGACACCCTGAACGACTGACAACAATGCGATTGGGTTCAGTGAGAGACATGACCGCAATGGCATAACTGCCATGTAACTCATGCGCCACCTGCCGAACAGCCTCATCTAAACGACTCCCACGCTTGACGGCGGAAGACAGTAAATGGGCAATCACTTCGGTATCCGTTTCTGATTCAAATCGATGTCCTTCCGACTCCAAGCGATGTCGTAAGGTCAGAAAGTTTTCGATAATGCCATTATGAACAAGGACCACGTCTCCGGAACGGTGGGGATGCGCATTTTGTTCAGATGGCCGACCATGTGTCGCCCACCGCGTATGACCAATACCTGTGTGGCCTTCAAGCGGATCCTTCTGGAGTATCGCTTCCAAATTGACGAGCTTGCCTTCACTTCGTCGAATTTCAAGATTTCCATTGTGCTGCATGGCGATACCGGCGGAATCATATCCACGGTATTCCAGTCGCCGTAACCCAGATAACAAAATCGGCACGGAAGATTCGCGCCCAACATACCCAATAATCCCACACATACGCCTACACGTCCTTATTTGGTTAATTTATAGAACATTGTATAAAGATATATGATATTTCGGTGAGTTCATAGAAAAACTTAAGCTGACATGAAGATCTTCGCACGGGCAATCGAGAGGGGGAAAAGAGTGTTTATGATGATTTTTGCTCTTTCTGAAGAATCGGCGCTGCTGAAGGCCTCTCTTCAACCTGACCGCTTTGAAGAACCGAGGGATCCAACAACGCCCGACGACGTGCTGCCGTGCCTTCTTTCGTAATTTGTAATACACGAGATATACCTAGCGCATCAGCAGGAACGTTATTCGTGACAGTCGTCCCAGCAGCGATGAGTGCACCCTTCCCAATTGTGACGGGAGCGATAAGTTGTACATCGCTTCCAATAAAGACATCATCTTCAATGACGGTTTGTGCTTTTCGATAGCCGTCATAATTACAGGTAATGGTTCCCGCACCAACATTCACATTGCGGCCAATCCATGTATCTCCAAGATAGCTGAGGTGATTCACCTTTGAATTTTCTCCAACCTCGGTTTTTTTAAGTTCCACAAAATTTCCGACCTTGGCCTTTCCATGAATCACGGTCCCTGGACGCAGGTGAGCCATTGGACCAATCACCGCTTCGTCTTCAACCGTGGCCTCTTGAAGCACGCAGGCATCTTGAATCGTAACGCCTCGATGCACCACAGAATTCGATAGTCGTGAATTCGCACGAATCGTGCAGCATTCGCCTACCTCAGTCTGGCCCTCGAGGACGACGCCTGGGTGGAGGACGGTATCCCGGCCGACAGTCACCTGATGATCAACCACCACCCGATCAGGATCCAATATCGTCACCCCATCCAACATCAACCGTTCACAAATGCGGCGGCGCATTTCTTTTTCTGCCAAGGCCAGATGCACTCGATTATTCACTCCAGTGGTTTCAAGAGAATCCTTCGTCACCCAGGCAACCACTTTCTGTCTATCCTTCACGGCCATCTCGATAATATCGGTCAGGTAATATTCACCCTGCGCGTTTTGAGGACTCAATTTCCCAAGAGCTGTTTCAAGAAACTGAGCTTCCACGACATAGGTGCCAACATTAATTTCAGATACCTGTTTCTCTTCTGGTGAGGCATCTCGATCCTCAACTATGCGGCACACCGTTCCTTCTGTACCGCGAAGGACCCGCCCATATCCGCTCGGATCTGACAAGTGAGTGGTTAACAAGGTGAGCGTCGCGCGCTCTGTTTGATGATACTCCACTAATGCTGAGAGAGTTTCCGCGGTGAGTAAAGGGGTGTCACCACACATAATCACATACTGATGAGCCAGCGGAGGAGAAGCAGCAGTCAGGGCAGGATACGCTTGTTGAACGGCATGCCCTGTCCCTAATTGTTCCGTTTGCTCCACAACAAGATACGGTTCGAATTGTAATGCTTCCTGTTGTAAATACGTACGCAGCTTATCCGACCCATGACCAACCACAACTGCAACATTTGTAGTGGCAACATGGCGCGCTAAAAGCATCGCGTAGCCCAACATCGGACGTCCCGCGACGCAATGCAACACTTTCGGTATCTCGGACTTCATTCGAGTACCCTGCCCTGCCGCTAGAATGATCACTGATGTGGTATTTTGACTACTCATCAACTCCGCCTAAGGAAAAAATCATGCGCCCTTTATGGGGCAGAAAATTTTGGTGACCGCTAAAGTGCCATTGTACTTGTTTTTTTAGCAATTTCAATGCCAGAAGCCTTCTCTTGAGGAGAATAGAACCCACCGGATACAATAAGTTTCATTGCCTCTTCCACACTCATGTCTACTGGCATCACTTCCGTTTCTGGAACCAGCAAAAAATAACCTGATGTCGGATTAGGTGATGTTGGCACAAACACGTGCACTAGGGGTTCTGGGGCCAGGCATTGAATTTCCTCACGGGTGTCCCCGGTCACAAATGCTAGGCAATAATTTCCATTTTTGGGAAACTGGATCATGACGACCTTGTCATATTTTTCACGCTGTTTAAACGACAAAATATCCATCATGGACTTCAATGTGGCATAAATACCCCGCACGATGGGGACTCGATCCAAAAACTCTTCCCAGCGGCTCACCATCCGTCTCCCAAAAAAATTCGTGGCCAACACACCAGCAAACAATATGAGGAGCACCAAGGCCATGATTCCGAGGCCTGGGAAATAATAATCAGGAAGGACCAAGTCGGCTAACGCGGTCCCGAGAATACTATCCACAGTGACAAACAGAGTTTTTAAAATCAGAATGGTGCCCCAAATGGGCGTGATGACAAGTAACCCCGTGAGAAAATATCGTTTAAGTGAAGCTTGAAAGGTATTCATGGGAGATGACAAACCTCAGTCCTTGTCAGTTTGGATACCTTGAAAAAGGTGGGTCGAGAAATACCTTCAGTATCTTACAATTCCAACATGACACCGGCAAGACTTTTCTTTAAAATTTCAATGACTTAGACTATGGAGATGACGAGGCGTTTTTAATGGAATCCAAACGACCACGAGCACAAAAGCCACGTTCACGACACGGAGTATTTATCAGCTTCGAAGGCACCGAAGGCTCTGGGAAGACGACTCAATGCCGACGACTGGCTCAATCACTGAGGACACAGGGCTACCAGGTCCTTGAAACCCGTGAACCCGGTGGGACCCCCTTGGCGGAAGCCATTCGCAAGCTATTACTGACCTCATCCAAATCCAAGGGCCCCACGGAATCCATTACGGCATCTTGTGAATCCATGCTCATTCTGGCTGCTCGCTCACAACATATCACCCATGTGATTCAACCGGCATTGGCAAAGGGGGCAGTCGTGATTTGTGATCGGTTTTTTGACTCCACCTTGGCCTATCAGGGCTATGCACGAGGTGTTGATAAAGCATTCCTCAATGAAGCCCAGAACTTTGTCACAAATGGACTTCAGCCTCATCTCACATTCTTCCTTGATCTTCCGGTGAAAGTTGGGTTGGCAAGACGGCAACGGGCAAAGGATCAAAATCGACTCGATCGCGAATCGCTCAGCTTCCATCAACGCGTCCGTCGGGGGTTTTTAGCCTTGAGAAGAGAAGATCCCATGCGAATCCAAACGATTGATGCTACGCAATCGCCTCAGGCAATGGCCAATAAAATTCAATCGACAACTGAGAAAATTATCCACAAGAAAAAATCTTTGCTTTTGGACCGTTCCGCCTTATCAAAGAAATCTCTACCCAAGAAATAGTTGACACAATATGCCATTTAGCACAATTATTGGCCATCAGCGACCTATCAAATGGCTTCAGACGGCTGTAACAACAAACCACCTCGGACATGCCTATCTCTTCCATGGCGAAACCGCTATTGGAAAACGGCAAACCGCAAAGGCCCTCACTCAATTTATCCACTGCGAACATCCTCACGAAGAGTCGCCACCTGACGCATGTGGCACCTGTCGATCATGTCATCAAGTGGAGGAAGCCATCCATCCAGATTGTTTAATTATTGAGCCAGAAGATGCCAAGAAGCCAAACCCCAAAATAAAAGTCGATCAAATTCGTGCCATCGAACACTTGGTGATTTATCGCCCGCTCATTGGGTCGCACAAAGTGTGCCTCATTGATAGCGCTGATTCCATGACCACAGAAGCGGCCAACGCCTTACTGAAAACTCTGGAAGATCCACCGGATCACTGCCTTTTCCTGCTCATCTCAAGTCGTCCAGAACACCTCTTGCCAACTATTCGATCTCGATGTATTGCTCTGCGGTTTTCCCCTCTCCCGCTCACAGATGTGTATGAATATCTTATGAAGCATGCATCCATGGAACCAACCGACGCCAAGCTGGTCGCCACCTTTTCGGAAGGTCGGTTAGGACAAGCCCTTCACCTCGACGCTGAGGAATTGAAAGTCAAGCTTCGCCAATACTGGACCTTATTATTTGGAGAACATCTCACCTCTGCCACACAGATCTTTGAGGTCAGCGACAGTCTCGTGAAGTCCCAGCAAGTCTCGGAAGCCATTCAGTGGTTTCAGCAAGGGCTCAGAGATTTGCTCTTGCTGACTTTAGAGGAATCAAATTCTCCTATGCTCTATCGTGATCAAGAACCCGCACTTCGCCAATTGGCAGAGCGAATCACTCCTTCAGCGATCATAGAACTTTCACAGGAATTGAACCAGCTTGAACGTGGGCAACAGCGTAACCTCAACATGCAAATTGGCTTGGAACAATTTTTCTTTCATCTGCACGACCAACTGGAACATGCCTCCGCCTAAGGCTATCCCTAAAGAGTACTCAGGTTTCACACGTTGCCCATGAACAGGTCCATGCTGTTCCTCATTTGAGAAAAAGGAATCATTACATTATGCCCAACAGGTTTTATGTCACCACCCCGATTTATTACGTCAATGATGTCCCACATATCGGCCATGCCTATACCACAATCGCCGCAGATGTCTTGGCTCGCTTTTATCGTTTACGAGGCGATGATGTATTCTTTCTCACTGGGTTGGACGAACACGGGCAAAAAGTACAACAAGCGGCTGCAAAAGCTGAAATAGATCCCCAAGCCCATTGTGATCGACTGATGCCCACATTCAAGGATCTGTGGACGAAGCTAGACATTTCATACGATGGGTTTATTCGAACCACTGACCCACAGCACCAAGCGGTCGTCCAGCGCTGCTTACAAACACTGCATGACAAGGGATTGATTTACCAAGCCGAATATACCGGATGGTACTGCACATTCGACGAACGATTCTGGACCGAAAAAGATGTGGAACAAGGCCTCTGCCCAGATTGTCAACGCCCAGTCGAACAGGTCAGCGAGAGAAATTACTTTTTCCGTATGAGCCAGTTCCAAGATCGACTGAAAAAACATATCCATGTACATCCCGAATTTATCCAGCCTGACTCTCGACGCAACGAGGTCTTAGGCTTTCTTCAAAAACCACTTGAAGACCTCTCCATCTCTCGACCGAAGTCACGACTCTCATGGGGAATCGAATTACCCTTTGACAAAGACTGCGTGACCTATGTGTGGTTCGACGCCTTAGTGAATTACTTTTCTGGCTTGGACTATCTCGGGACTCATGCAAACGCGCCAGCATTCTGGCCTGCGTCTGTCCATTTAGTGGGAAAAGATATTCTCACAACACACGCCGTCTATTGGTCGACCATGCTCATGGGCATGGAACGCCCACTTCCACAATCAATCTTCGCCCATGGATGGTGGACAGTGGACGGCGAAAAGATGTCTAAGAGTCGTGGGAACGTCGTTGATCCATTTGCCATGATCAAAGAATTCGGCACAGATGCCTTTCGATATTTCTTACTCCGCCAAGTGCCCTTTGGCCAAGATGGCGATTTTTCTTTGTCTTCCTTCCATAGCCGATATCAAGCGGAACTCGCCAATGACCTGGGGAACCTGGTCTCTCGGACGTTGGCCATGCTGGGGAATTTCTCACAACATATGGTCCCACGCTCCGATCCTCAAACTGAAACTGACTTAGATCACTCACTTCAACAGACGGCCTCAGCGCTTTCTGAAAAAATTGAACAGCACCTTCGCGCATTGGAGTTTCATCGTGCTTTAGAAGCCATATTGGGGTTAGTCCAAATGGCCAATCAATACATCGATAAAACAGCACCCTGGATCTTAGCGAAGGATCCTGAAAAAAAATCACGACTACAGACCGTCTTGTTCCATCTCGTAGAATCTCTACGATTCCTGACGTTAGCCCTTGCTCCGTTTATGCCTCATACTGCAGAAACGATGAAGACCCGATTAGGTTTGACGGTCGATATCTCAACACCCACCCTAGGCAAGGGTCCAATTTGGGGCGAATACGACTACATTCATCCAGTCACGAAAGGCACATCATTGTTCCCCAAAAAAGACCTGCCATCTACCAGTGCGCACCAACCCGCATCGTCACCAACCGCCTCGCCCACCACTGAAAAGAAAATTGACAAGGCGACTCCACAATCACCATCTGCTTCAACTGATAGCGATACTCCGCTCATCGGTATCGATGAATTCCAAAAAGTCCAACTAAAAGTGGCCAAAATTCTTGAAGCCGAACGTGTACCGAAGTCTTCGAAGCTCTTGAAATTACAAGTAGATATCGGAACAGAAAAACGTCAAATTGTCGCCGGCATTGGGAAGAAATACGCGCCCGAAGAATTAATAGGAAAAACCATTGTGGTCGTAGCCAACCTCAAACCAGCTAAATTGATGGGCATTGAATCTCAAGGAATGGTCCTCGCCGCCGGAGAGAAGGAGGTTCTTAGTCTTTTGACCGTTCAGGAAGAAGTTCAGACAGGCAGTAAGGTCAAGTGATGAATAATGCCTAGTCCATTCCCGACAAAAGTCTTTCTTCCACAGACATTATTCAAATTCATACATAAATTATGGTTCCCCGTTCTTTCTGTGAAACACTGAACTGTTTGTCTCCCCTGGTCCGATTCCTGCCAGCTGGCCCAAGGGAGGGGCGTTCGTATTCGACAGCGGACCTAGTTTGATCGTGGCGAGTTGGTTCGCTCTCCTCAGGCTGGCGGCCGTCCTCTCTAATGAGGTCAGTAGGGTGCCAGATCGACATAGGGATGCGGTCACCCGCTTTCCCTGTCACCCCACCGTACGCACGGATCCGCTACAACGGTTCGGCGCGTTATGCGAGGGGTAACCAATACAGACGACTCAATTGGTCACCCCTCGACGGGCTTTCACCTGGGTAGTTCACCGCAAGCGATTCGACACTTCGTCGACAGCCCTTCCGGCTTCGCCCGTACCCGCTGTCGGGAAGGCCAGGGTTCACTGGGTGTTCAGCCGCTTGTCGACCATGAATTTCGCTGCTTACTCACCACTTCTCACCGCTCAGGGCTTCATCCTTTGCAGGACTACTCTGCTCGCTGCTGACTCCTCCCACCCGATCTAAACCGATTACTCAGTTTTCAGTCTTATTGTCAAGGCAGACGAGAAGTCTTCCGAGGTAAGTTCAACCACCTTCTGCGCACGACTGGCAGATTGAGATCCCGTCCCCCTGATGTATAGGGACTTCGTGAAAACCAGCTCACTCGTCCTGCACGGACTCCCTCGTATCTGAATCTTGTTCATCGGCCACGCATTTGTTCCACGCGGCCTTCAGACCCCGCCTCACAACAACGCCCTTGCGCTTCGCTAGGACTTCACCTCCATCAGATTGTCAAAGGGACTTCCACCCTCAAGCTGCTGGACATGCTCGGCACGCTGGCTTGTGGTCCTTTTGCCGAAACAAAAGAGCCTACCGTGGCAAAACCCGGCAACACAGAACAGCACGTTAATACGAATGTTGAGGGGGCACAAGGGCAAGATGTTTACCTGTCAACGCGTTTTGACTGGCTACACTCAAGATAGATCCCCCTATACCCATAGTAATGATTGATGCGCAGAAATCCTAAAACCGACTCTCCTCCGCAGCACAAATAGGACGGACTAGAACCTCGTGAAAACGTCACTATGACTCTCCCGTGATGAAGAAGACCAAAACGTTCTACCAAGATCACGAGGGAATATTCAGAATTTACTTCAACTGATTGAATGTATGCTGAAAGTGGAAAAGAACACACCCATCCTGGAAGTTACCCAGCTTGTGTCCGTTCTCGTCGACGCTTCCACCACCGATAGCCAGCAAGGACAGCGATGCCCGTTGCTAATAAGAGGCTAGAACTTGGTTCTGGCACGGGAGTGGCCACCGGAGTCCATCGCGCCCATGTCGAACCCGCCGATTCTCTTGTATCGAATGTAGTTCCCAAAGTGGAATATACGATGTCTTCAATACCTGCATGCCAGTTGCGAACAACATATGCGAACATAAAGGAACGCCCACCACCCGCGGGCTGTGCATGAAATGGAGTACGTATGTCGCATATTTCGACGTGAGTGCACCCCCTGGTTTAAAAGGGGTCTGTGTCAAACATTGCTAACACGGGACTGTTAAAAATCTGATCTCGAAGTGCAATCATGGCTGTACCTGTAACACTTGAAAAATCGGGAAATGTAGCTGGCATGAGGGGCTTCCCTATAAGACTTAAAGCCAAAGGGAATGCCGATGTGAGGCATGTACCGTATACCTCGACACAGGTGCCGTCGATAAACTCTACGTCATACAGAGTCCCATTAACATCTACATCAAAAGCGGCATGTAATTTCCCTCCAACTACATCAATGGTGACGGCCGTGGCGAGAGGAACATCGCATAGTACCATCACCAAAAGTAATCCAAGGAATGTTCTCATGATACCTCTTGTGGAAATGAATTTCATGCCTAAGCCCTATCTTTGAGTTCCCTATCAGAAACGTTATATTTGGGAATAAATAGCCACCCAATGGAATTAGTTCGAAGGGTGAGGAGTATGAACCTTTGTAAGTCCTAAATAATGGCCACTCCTCTGCACCATGTAGGCTCTCAAAATGTCCAGGAGTTATTCCTTATGCTTCATCAGAACCGATTAAGGCCGCCTCCAGATCGTGTCTTCTTAAGTGATGGAATCACCTTCATCCGAGGCGATTGACCATCTTGTTAATAATGAGACATATCATCGCTCTTATTTCTTTGGTCACCGCTGTCCGGTTAAACAAAAAAAGAGTCCCTTCTGCTCTCTGACTCCTTTTGATTTAAAAGGAGGACGATTCATATGATAATTTCAAGTAGGTAACACATTTCATTGCTAGAATCCCCTCTCCAGTCATGGCTTTTAGCAGATCACCCTCGAATTCAACCAGACGCTAGCAGTCTTAAATCTAACATAGATCTTAGATAGGACAACTTTCGTCCTCAAAAAATATGAATGCCGGGGTGTGAGATAGGAATGAAAATGTGGAGTCAAGCCAACATCTAATAACAGAGGTGGTCGCCAATTGTTAGACGGCTCGTTAAGTGAAATTTCTGCCATCCCTATGCTGCCTTTATCTTCTTGTGGGTTTCCTGTTCGCGGAACATTTGTTCTCCCCATCAAGCCCTTGAAAACACTCACGAACTCTGGGTCATCCTCAGGTAATCGAAGACCAATCGCGTGTTCATCGTCAGCTCTAGAATCTTTTGTGCGACACTGCACGCCCCTTTACGTTTGCTGATGCCGATCACGAACCTCCGAAGGCGAGTGCTATTTTCCGTCCCATGCCCACATCAAATGCGGCTTCGCATTCTCATCATAGTTCCAGTCAATGATGGAGTGACAACTATTTTGGATTGTTCGATGCCCCCAGGTGTCTAGTCCTTACTGGGCCGTCGCTAAATTCGGAGGTTTACCGGTGACGCCATAGGCAAGATCGGATCGGTCCTTGCCACTTATTTTCGTCGATAAGTGGACCGTTCCGCCATAAAGGCTTTCCGGACATGCGGAAATTTCAGAAAGCCATTCAGCTCGGTGATTATAAAGATCTTACGGGTTTCGAGCCGGCCATGGGCCCCATCGGTGGTGATACTATTGTGTAGGTTCGCACAACGGATAAAAAAGCAGGCCGTCACTTCAAGCAAATATTTCTGGTTGGCATTGACGGTGAAAGTGGTCATGGGCACCCGGCTCATCCGCGAGATAGTGGGCCAGCTCCCGTTCCGTGAGTAGTGCGTTTGCACTGATGCTCTTGTCGCAAATCTCAACGCCCTCCAGCAAGGGGGATAGCCGTATTGATCGGACTTCACACGGCAAGGTATCGCCATTTTCCAAAAACGCTATCTGATCTTATCCTGGCCTAAAGCATCACGAAATGTTCATCCATGGCTTGCACAGGAAGGAAGTTTGCCAAGAACACCTTGAAGTAAGACCGATGAACCTGACACTCACACAAAATCTGGAAACATCTAGATTTAAACATTGCCAAGCGGTGCAACAAAAGGGAGGCTCCGGTCTCCATCTATATAGGTCCGATGCCACAGTTCCAGCATGAGTAAATTCCATAATCGATAGTGCCAATTATTAGCCCCAGAGACATGTTCATCAAGCATCGTCTCCACCACATGCTTATGAAAGTACCCCCGTTGAACTGCTCG
>JAJDBS010000259.1 GCA_029261235.1 Nitrospirales bacterium | reverse complement strand
CAGGGAGACTTTGTGCGTATTGTCTATCTCAATCCGTACTGCTATGCCGCGGAACACAATGTGGTGGGAGTATCTGTTGTCACCAATCCCGCCGACGCCCCCATCGCAGTAGCGGATGAGATCATCACGCCGCAGGATACCCCCGCGACCGATTTTGACATTCTGAGCAATGATGATCCCAATGGCCAGACAATTAATGCGACGACCGTCGTTGTCACCGATCCGTCTAACGGGATGACGACGGTGAATGCGACGACGGGCACCATCACATACACGCCTGATATGGGCTACATCGGCCCCGACAGTTTCACCTATACCGTTGATGACTTCGAAGGCGATACCTCCACGGTCGGTACGGTCACCGTCACCGTAGTGCTTCGGGTAACGGCCGGCTTAGTGGCCTTGTATGAGTTTAACGAGGGCACGGGCCAATTCGTGACGGATACCTCCGGCGTGGGCACGCCGCTGGACTTGAATATTGACAATGTGAGCAATGTGACGTGGACAGCAGGGGCGTTGTCAGTAGACGCGGAGACCATCATCAGTTCCCCAGGGGCGGCCACGAAGGTATACGATGCGTTGATGGCCAGCAATGCGTTGACCGTGGAGGCGTGGATTAATCCAGCTAATCTGACCCAGAACGGGCCAGCTCGTATCGTGAGCTTGTCGTCGTCGCCCAGCGTACGCAATCTGACCCTGGGCCAAGGGGTGTTTGGCAGTACGGGGAATCGGTTGGAAGCGCGGTTACGAACGACCACGACGGACACAAACGGGACGCCTGCTGTCCCGACGGCACCGGGGTCGTTTACCGATGCCTTGCACCATGTGGTCTATACCCGAGATGCTGCGGGGAATGTGTCGATCTTCATCGATAATGTCTTAGTGACGACGACCACGGTGGGGGGTAACCTCAGCACGTGGGATCCGTCGATGCCTTTGGTGTTAGCCAACGAGATGGGCAGTTCGTTGGGGGCTCGCGAGTGGTTGGGGGAATACCATCTGGTGGCCATCTACGAGACGGCGTTGACGGCCACCCAGGTCGAACAGAACTTCAACGCCGGACCCAGTCAGCCGCCAGTTGTAGAGGCCGGTCTCGATCAAATCATTACGTTTCCCATGGTTGCGTTCTTGGATGGGACGGTCACCGATGACAGCTTCCCCAATCCTCCTGGAAATGTGACCACGCTCTGGACAAAGGAGACTGGACCCGGCACGGTGATATTTGCGAATCCAAATGTCGTGGATACGACTGCGAGCTTCTCAACTGATGGGTCCTATGTCCTGCGACTGACTGCCGATGATAGTGAGTTGATCGCCTTTGATGAGCTGACCGTCACCGTGAATCCTCAAGCCCCGCTGACGCTCAACACCACGACCCTTCCTGCTGGAACAGAGACTCTCTTTTATCAGGCTACACTCCAAGCCGCAGGCGGTGTACTAACCTATACGTGGTCAATCATTAGTGGCAGTTTACCGACTGGCCTGAGCTTGGAGGCCACCACTGGCATTATTTCTGGGATTCCAACCCTGGTAGAAACGGCGAGCTTTACGGTTGTGGTGACGGATGGCACCGAGACCGTGAGTCAACCCCTGACGCTCACGATAATGCCTGCTATTAATCAAGCTCCCACGGTGAATGCCGGTCTTGATCAGAGTATTACCTCTTCCTCCGAGGCTTTGCTTGATGGCACCGTCAATGATGAAGGTTTACCGAACCCTCCTGGGAACCTGACCGTTCTTTGGACCCAAGAGAATGGCCCAGGCGTGGTGACTTTTGCGAATGACACAGCCGTCGATACCACGGCAATGTTCTCTAGTGATGGAGTATACGTGCTACGGCTGACCGCGAATGATAGTGACCTTAGCGCCTTCGATGAGGTCACGATCACCTTTCAATCAAATCGTGTTGGGACTTTTAGTTTTCAACATATTGTCATTGATGATTTGGCGTCCAAACCAAGCAACGTGCATACCAAGACCGCCGCCGATCTTGATGGGGATGGACTGGTGGATGCTCTGGTCTCAAGCAGTAGTGGAGATGGTTTGCATTGGTATCGCTATCCGGATTGGACCAAGTTCTCGATTGTAGCGAGCGGCTCGTTTACCACCGATATGCAAGCGGTGGATATTGATAACGATGGCGATCAGGACATCGTGATTCCAGATCGCAGTACTGGCATCCTCTGGTGGGAGAACCCGCTCTTGCCCAATGGCGATCCCACAGTTGGAGCCCAATGGACCAGTCATTTGATCGGCGCCAATGGCGTCAACCACCATGACGTTAAGGTGGGGGATGTAAACAATGATGGGAAAGTCGATGTAGTGAGCCGCCAGAAAGATGGAGGCCCGGCGGTACTCTGGTTACAGAATGCTCCAACATCGTGGACGGAATTGGTTGTGGGTACTGTTGGCGCAGGTGAAGGGTTAGACCTGGGGGATATTGATGGTGACAATGATTTGGATGTCTTAATAAATGGCAGGTGGTTAGAAGCGCCACTTAATGTGACCACCGTTCCTTGGCCTGCGCATGATATTAAGCCAAATCCTTGGGCTAGTAAGTATGCCAGTGCGCATCTTCGCGATATGAATGATGATGGCCGCCCTGATGCCTTACTGGCAGTTTCTGAATTTCTCGCAGGTGAAATCTTGGCCTGGTACGAAGCTCCAGCGGACCCAAAGAATGGAACCTGGATCGAACATGTCATCGCCTCTGATGTTGATCACGTGCATTCCTTGAAGACGGGCGATATGAATCTTGATGGGGCGATAGATGTTGTGGTGGCTGAGATGCATCAATCGCTTCGCGATCGTGTGATGGTATTTCTAAATGATGGCAACAGTTTGAGCTTTACCCCATTTGTCGTGGCTGATACTGGCTCGCATAACTTCCGTATCGCGGATTTTGGTGGGGATGGAGATTTAGATATTTACGGGGTCAATTGGGATGACAGTGCAGCGAATGGCGCCCCGGTGGAGCTGTGGGAAAATAACATTGCGAGCCCTTCTCCAATTGGGCTGAGTTCGTGGCAGCAGGCCTTTGTCAGCCCAGCTCAGGGCGGTAGTAGTAGCCGCATCATCTTTTCAGAAGTGGCGGATATTGACCAGGATGGCAAACAGGATATTGTGGCCCATGGTTCATGGTGGAAGAATCCCGCTTCCGGTCTGTTAACGGACCCCTGGGTGCAATCGACCATTGATACATCTGGGGGGGGCGCTCTTATTAATATGGTCAAGGTGGCTGATTTTGATGGCGATGGCGATTTAGATATTGTGGGCACCAACGGTGATCCCACGGGCTCACAATTTGTCTGGGCGCAAAACGATGGCAGTGGTGCCTTTACCATGAGTGCCATTATTGCCGTAAGTGCCGGCGACTTCTTACAGGGTGTCGCGATCGGCGCGACCCGCCCCGATGGGTCGCGTCCGCTGTATCTCTCCTGGCATGGCCAAGAGAATGGCATAGAACGGTTACTGGTGCCCCCGGCTGCCAGTCTCGCGGCCAGTCCCAATCAGCAATGGACTTTAGATTTAGTGATGTCTGGCGTTTCAGAGCATGAAGATTTGAGTCTTGGTGATATCGACAATGACGGGGATGCTGAGGACTTGCTGCTTGGAACAACATGGCTTCGACAATTGACTAGCGATACCTGGGACGGCCCGTTTACTCTTATTCCCTCACCCGCCGGCCCTCCTGACCGGAACGCGCTAGGGGATATCAATAAAGATGGCAAGCTCGACGCCTGTATCGGCTATGAGGCGATCAGCATTCCTGGTACGGTGGCGTGCTATGAACAGGGCGCCGATCCCACCGCGCCGTGGACTGAACATGTGATCTCGACCACGACGATAGGCCCAATGAGTCTCGCCGTCGAAGATATGGATAATGACGGAGATTTGGATCTGGTGGTGGGTGAGCATAGGTCAGATATCGTTAATGCGAGAACACTCATTTTTGAGAATGCCAATGGCAATGGCACCTCCTGGACCGAGCATAGTATTAGTGTAGGACTTGAACACCATGACGGCGCACAAGCGGTCGACCTCGATGGCGACGGGGATCGTGATATTTCCTCGTTAGGATGGTTTTCCAGGCAGGTGTATGTGTTAGAGAATCTCAATAACCCCACCAATTAATCTCCAACAATTGGTGCGGGTATGGATCAAAAATTTCATTGTCTACTGAATCGTGAATCTAGCTGGTTCAGTAGACGATGACGATTAACTAAACTCTCCTTGACTTGCTTTTGACCCAACGACTCTACAGAGTGCCCTTCAGGTTAGGACTTTAGTTTTGGGGGAGGGCGGCGCCCTGAATGGCACGTCCGCTTTTCTGCCAATCGCTGGGGGACTCTGTGTTGCAGCTGACGGTGGACGATACGGAGTGTTTCGGTGCGGACGTAGTGACGAACATGGTGAACGCGACGAATTAGGCTCCAATCATTGAGCTAGGACCAGAATTTCAGAATATCCCACCCATACAGGACCATCCAACTTTACTGTCGTAGTTGCTAGCTAGAATGAGGGAAGCTTTCGCTCATTTTTACAAATTAGCTCGTGAAGAGTTTGGAGTCTGACTCCATGGATTCTTTTGTGATAATGGTTTTTGAGACCGTCCGAATGTCGTGGCTTTGGTCGTTTTGACGGAATTTCCTACTTGTTAAGAAGCAGAGGTTGGGAATTGGCCTCGAGGAATGTGGGGCCATGGAAGACAAGTAGGCGTAGGAATATTAGAAAACTGGGGAAACGTCAGAAATAATTACAATCAAACCTTGGTAGTAAGATGATGATGTCATAGATTTTTTCATGCTTTTGTTAAAGACAGGAGAAGCCACATTTCTTAACTTCAAGCAACTTGAAAAAATATTCTAAATTTTCCAGCATTTCATTGTTTCCTCACTTTTCTGCTACATTGAAGAGTGTCAGATAAGTTTACTGTTTTGGTATTTAGAATTAGGTAATTTTGTTCAATTAATCTAATATTTCAATGCTTTATTCTTTATAAAACAATAGCTTACGTATTTTTTTGAAAAATGGATTATTTGTTGCATAAATAATTCGTGTGGTTGGAGTGGAGGACCAGGAAGCGACATGAGTTATTCGTCGCCCAACCATTCGTTGATTGAGTTGATTGATGATTTGCCTGTAACCAGGAGGATAGAGATCATGACGGATCAGTTCCTGCCATTCCATAGGCCTCAAATTGGTGAGGAAGAAATTGCCTCAGTGACGGAGACTCTTCGATCTGGGTGGCTCACCACTGGCCCAAAGGTCCGTCAGTTCGAGCAAGAATTTGCTGAGCAGGCGGGAGCTTCTTACGCTGTAGCCGTGAATTCCTGCACGGCTGCATTGCACTTGGCCCTTGAATGCATTGGTATTAAGGAGGGCGATGAGGTCATTGTGCCTACCATGACCTTTGCTGCGACTGCCGAAGTCGTGACTTATTTCAAGGCAAAACCGGTTTTAGTTGATTGTAGACCCGATACGCTCAATATTGATGTTGAGCAAATGGAACGGGCGATCACACCAAAGACGAAAGCTATCATCCCCGTGCATTTTGCCGGCCAGCCCTGCGAAATGGAGAAAATTTTGAAGGTCGCCCGTGTACACGGTATTAAGGTGATTGAGGATGCAGCGCATGCCTTGCCAGCTCAGGACAATGGAAAGGTTGTCGGGAGCATCGGCGATATCACGTGTTTTTCCTTTTATGTGACTAAGACGATTACCACAGGTGAAGGAGGCATGGCCACTACGGAGAATCTTGAGTGGGCGGATCGCATGAGAACCATGAGCTTGCATGGATTAACCAAAGACCCCTGGCGGCGATACACGGCTGAGGGTTCTTGGGACTATGAAATTTTCTCTCCAGGTTATAAGTACAATATGACTGATATTGCAGCGGCCATGGGGATTCCTCAGCTCGCCAAGTCCAAAAAGTTTTGGGAAACTCGTCAGCGGTATGCACAGCTCTATCACGAGGGGTTGAAGGATGTTGCTGCACTCACACTGCCAAGTGTGAGGGATGGCGTGCAACATGCTTGGCACTTATATGTAATTCAATTGGACCCTGATCGATCACGGATAGGGAGAAACGAATGTATCGAACAGTTAAAAAAACATAATATTGGCTGTAGTGTCCATTTTATTCCCTTGCACCTTCATCCTTATTATCGAGAGACCTATGGGTATCAACCCGAACACTTCCCCGTAGCCACGCGGCTGTTTGACCGCATTATTTCGTTACCAATTTATCCAGGTATGACCGAAGCAAACGTCCACTATGTCATCGAGACCATCAGAGAACTCATAGGAGAATAATCCATTATGTCTAAGCGAATATTTGACATCCTGATTGCATGTATTGGTCTCGTGATATGTGCGCCACTTTTTCTCGTGATAGCCATTCTCATCAAAGTGACATCTCCCGGCCCTGTCTTTTTTCGGCAGACAAGAATAGGGAAGAATTTTCGACAATTTCCCATCTATAAGTTTCGCACGATGGTATGGAATGTCTCAGACAAGGGGGCGTCGATTACCGTGGGGGACGATCAGCGGATCACCTCCGTGGGACAATGGCTACGGCAGTACAAACTTGATGAGCTGCCTCAGCTCATCAATGTCTTGAGAGGGGAAATGAGCTTAGTGGGGCCGCGACCGGAGGTCCCACAATACGTGGAGAAGTTTAAAGACAGGTATGAAGGAATATTAACCGTATTGCCGGGAATTACCGATCTGGCTTCACTTAGATATATCAATGAATCATCACTGCTCGGTCAATGTGAAAAACCAGAGGATGAATATATTGAAAAAATTCTTCCGGAAAAAATGCGTTTAGCTGCCGTATATGTTCAGCATTCTGGAGTGGTTTTGGATATGCTCATTATCACGCAGACTGTATTTAAATTGATGAATGTGCAGGTTGTGCTCATTAGGCTGCCTGGATTGCAGTCTGATAGTCAGGTCTCTGAACCAGATTCTGCGTCCAGTTTTGCTGACAAGGTTATGCAGTATCGTCGTTTCATTGTTGTCACCTTGGACCTGGGTCTGGTGGTGCTGGCCAACTATTTGGCATTTTGGCTGAGATTTGATGGGGTCATACCCCAACAGGACTGGGAAATTTTTCTGCAAATGCTGCCATGGCTCATTGTTATCCGTGGCGTTGGGTTCTCTGCTTTCCGATTAAATGAAGGGCTGTGGAGGTATGTAAGTCTTTGGGATTTACGGAAAATTTTCCTTGGGGTTGTTGCTAGTTCAGTTGCGTTTTATGCTGTAGCTCGTTGGGGCGTTGTGGTTTCTGGGTACCCTAGGTCCATATACATCATCGATACGATACTCTTGGTTGGGTTTTTGATTGGCATTCGTCTCCCTTTCCGATTGTTTCGCGAGGCGGGCTTTGCTCGAGATAAGAAAAAAATCTTGATTATAGGGGCAGGTGATACGGGGGAAGGGATCGCCCGACAGATGAAGCGTGACCCTTCGCATGATTGCGAACCGATAGGGTTTGTTGATGATGATCCGTCAATGGCTGGCCAGCGAATTCATGGGATCAAAGTGTTAGGGACTCTTAAAGATCTCCCTCACATAATTAAGACTCACCAGCCTCATGAAATCTTGGTGGCGATGCGGGGGACCAATCCAGCAATCATTCGAGAAATCCTCACGTCGCTGGAGTCTTTCAACATCCCGATTAAACGGCTCCCGAAATTAAAAGATTTCATGGATGGGAAAATAACCATCAGCCAGATACGAAATTTGGCAATTGAAGATCTCCTCTCACGCCCCCAAGTTGAAGCAGTCCCACAGGCGGTTCGTCATTTAATTGAAGGCAAACGAGTCTTGGTGACGGGAGCAGGCGGTTCGATCGGTTCAGAACTTTGTCGACAGATTGCAGGATTCCGTCCCCATGAATTGGTTCTCTATGAACGCTATGAAAACGGGTTATATGCTATAGCAGGGGAGCTTTCCGATCTCGGGTATGACTCGTGTGTTCGGCCTGTCATTGGCGATGTGACGGATGTGCCTCGATTGTACTCCACAATGGAGAAGTATCGACCAGATATTGTTTTCCACGCGGCGGCACACAAACATGTTCCGCTCATGGAATTAAATCCTGGTGAAGCAATCAAAAACAATATCATAGGAACTCAAACGATTGCGGAGGCCGCGGATCACTTTGAGGTCGAACAGTTCGTTTTGATTTCAACTGATAAGGCGGTCAATCCATATAATGTTATGGGTGCGACGAAACGAGGGGCGGAATTAATTGTGCAAAATATTGCACGTAAGAGTAAAACATCCTTTCATACCGTCCGGTTTGGAAATGTTTTGGGAAGTAATGGCAGCGTGGTTCCTCGCTTTCAGGCGCAAATCAAGGCTGGAGGACCAGTGACGGTGACCCATCCCGATGTTCGGCGCTACTTTATGTTGATTCCGGAAGCCGTCCACTTGGTCTTACAGGCAGCTGCCATGGGTGAGCAGGGCGGACTGTATGTATTGGATATGGGAGAGCAGGTCAAGCTAGTCGATATGGCTAGAAATTTAATTCAACTCTCCGGCTTTGTGCCAGAAAAGGATATTGCTATAGAGTATATCGGCCTCCGTGATGGTGAAAAACTCGAAGAAGAACTTATTGGGAAGGACGAAACAGCGACCACGTCATCGGTAGACAAAGTTCTTCGAATTCGCTCGCATGTTCAACCTGATGCTGAGCTTCTTGAAAGAAAGTTGAAAGAATTCAGGGAAGCTGGTGCCTTGGATAACCCGATATCGGCGATTGAACAATTGGGACGGTTCGTAGCTGTCGGTCAAAAAGCCCATCCATCAGTCAAGCTTGTGGTGTCAACAAGTTCTGAAGCTATGGCCGTTGTTCCTCGTAGTCACTTAGACAGCCAGAATGAACATCCCCAAGTGAAGTCCTCTGTAGGCTCATGGGAGAAATGAAGTAGAATTTTAAACACCTAAATACTGAAGCTGAGTATCCTTCTTGCCGATAAAGAATCGTGTTCTATAGTCGCGCCTTAATGGCCAAAATCATTGAGAACGGATATGATTTGGGAAGGGTGCATATTTTTAGCTATATTGGGTACGTATAATCTGACACGAGACACTGGCTTTCGGTAGGGCTGATGTGGGTCATAGCAAATAAATCTAGTAGGAGCCTCCTACCTGGCTAAGCTGCGAGACGATGAATCCATCAGTAAGAAACATCTCGTACCCTATGTGGATGAACTAAGTAGCCGATTGCTATAGGTCGAACGTTTGCGAGGATCAATTCCACGTAAGCCTAGGAGGCTTGTCTGCAAAGAGGAGCAATAAGGCAAAACTTATCGGCATATCACCTTGAGAAATGCCGCGAGTCATCGTGTTGAAGTCGCCTCATTGGTTTTATAACGTGCCCCAGATTTTCTTGACGACACAAATCGGATGAAATAAAAGAACGAAACTTTGAACGTGAATAGTAGGCTAAAACTAACAAGGAGGTGAGGTAACGTATGGAAAATGCAGAAAGCTCGGATTCACGAAAGTCTGTCAAAGGAATCTGTCCAGGATTCTATCGCATTGGTCACATTGTTCTATTAGTCTTCTTCCTTACTCTTTCGTCATATGTTGTTACGGGATCCTTGGCCTTAGCCATGGATGCGGAAGCTGTTCAATCCTCAATCGAATCAGGGGATTCTCATGCAAGTGGTGTCTCAGGGAGACCCGCTTACGAGCTTGGACCAGAGGATGTGTTATCTATCGATGTGTGGAAGGACGAAATTCTTTCTCGGGGAGTCAGTGTTCGACCTGATGGGCGGATTACATTTCCACTCATTGGCGAGATCATTGCTGAAGGGCGGAATGTGAACGATCTGACTATAGAAATTAATGAACGTCTTTCCAAATTCGTTTCCGATCCCCGTGTGACGGTTGCCGTATCCAAAGTCAACAGTTATAAAATTTATGTCATTGGCAAAGTATTAAAAGCCGGAGAATTTCTCTTGGGGCAAAACGCTGATGTCATGCAAGCTCTAAGTTTGGCCGGAGGCCTGACGCCATTTGCACGGGAAAGCTCTATTCGCATTTTGCGAAGGGTAGAAGGGCAGCAAAAGGTGCATGAATTTGATTACTCGGAAGTTCTTGAGGGAAAGAACCTAGCCCAAAACATCATCCTGCGTCGCGGCGATGTCGTAATGGTTCCCTAGGTCTGGAGGTAATGCTGAAGGCACTCGATTGCTAAATCGTAGAGGGAATTCGAGAAGTTGGTTGTCGCTCATGATGAGAGTCAAAAAGGTCCGGTTACATGGTTTATTTCTAAGTCTCCTTGTCTTAGTTGGCCTTTACTCACCTTCTGCTTTTTGTGCTGAATGGAAGCTGACCCCCGATTTGAGTGTTCGAGGAGAGTTCAATGATAATCTTACACTGACCAGCTTCTCCCATAATTCAGTTTGGGGGACATGGATCACACCTGGTTTGAATATTCAATATTCCACTGAAATATTGGAGATACTTCTGGATTCTTCGCTTGCACACGTGAATTATTTTGGGGATAAGGATGATGAAGAGTCTTTCACCAATTTCTATTTTCCGCTGTCCGTGAAATACGCAGGAGAACGAAATCGATGGAATTTTCTTACCAGCGTCATTCGCGACAACACGCTACAATCGGAATTAGAGCAAACGGGACTGGTTTTGGATTTTTTGCAACGTATGGTTATATTAGGACAGGTTGATTGGGCCCATGCAGTCACGGAGCTATTGACTTTTAAGAGTTCATATGCATTTACCGATGTGACATATGATGACGGCGTAAGAGTCGGGATTTTTGATCGACAAACCCACTCGATATCCTTTGGCGGAGACTATGAGCTGGTTGAGGACAGGCTACAGCTTCAAACAACGGGTTCTTACGTCAACAATCATGTCCCGGATTTTCCATTTCTATCACAAAGCCTGAGCTTGGACATTGGAATTGTCTATCAGATATCAGAAACACTGCAGACAACGCTTAGCGGAGGGCCCAGTTATATTAATACTTCCAACCGCGATAGCGGGGCCCTTCGTCGAAACGAGGATATTGCCTGGATCGGAACTGGGTCAGTGACCAAGACGTGGGAACGAACGACTATAACAGGCGTTGTAAGTCGCAGCCTGAACCCAAGCGGAAATGGACAACTTCTAGAGACGAGTCGCGTGTTTTTGTCCCTGAGTCAAGAGCTTTCAGAAACCCTTGGGGGGACGGTAAGAGGGAGTTATTTCGTGAATGACTCGGCTGGTTCCGGAGGCGTCTCTAACTCGAAGTACTGGGATGTGGGTTCCTCACTTAACTGGAAATGGTCAGAGAGCTGGACTGTAGGGTGGTCTTTCCTACACCGCCAACAAGATAGAGGGGGAGGGGAAACGGCAAAGGGAAATTCCATTAGCATGCAGTTAGCCTATCAGTGGTCTCCGTTTTCGGTCTCTCGATAGTGAATGATGAGAATTTTTCATAGGCTGTTCCCAGGGGTAGAAATAGCGTAGTAGGTTTCAATAACGTGAGTATCTCGAACAACATTGGGTAAGAAGTACGATATGGCGAATTACAGATCTGACATGACAGAAGAAGACAAGCCGCTTGAAAATGAGGGAGACACCTTCCATCTTGCGGATTATCTTGACATCTGTCTTAAGCGGATGTGGTTGATTGGAACTCTCGTACTCGTAATGACTGTGGGCACTGCTTTCTGGTCTTGGCAGCAAGCTCCAATTTTTGAATCTACAGCGGTCTTAGTGTTTGATGCACCAGCTCCTAGGCTCATGGTCGAACTTGACATGCGAATAACTGCTGATAATAAAGAGCTCATCACTCAAGTCGCTCTTATGAAAACGTTTCCAGTCTTAGCCGAGACCGTGCAAAGACTCGATCTTGGACGATATCCGGAATATCAGGCCAAAAAACCATCAACGTTTCAGCAAATGAAAAAAAAGATGTTGCCTGATTGGCTGAGTGACCTTAAAGGGATGCTAGACGAATCATTTGTTGCTCGACCTGATGATATTTCAACAATGCCCATTGGTCAAGAACCTGGAGAATTTCCTGATCCGGTTTTTCAAGGGCTGGTCAGGGCATTCGCTGCAAGCATACGGACGGAGAATGTCCGAGATAGTAAGTTGGTGAAGCTGACAGTCCAATCACAGGATCCTGCGCTTGCCGCAAGAGCCGCAAATACATTGAGTAGTGTATATATTGACAATATGCAAATTGTCCGGACAAAAGCGATCGAGGCATCTTCTCTATGGTTTACCAAACATTTACATGAGCTGAGAGAAAAAGTTGAACAGTCTGAGGGTGACCTCCACAACTACCAAGCGGAACACGGCCTTATGGGGATTGGCAAACGCCAAAACGTGACAACACAAAGACTCTCCCTTGTCAACAGCGAGCTTGTGGAAGCAGAAAAACAGATATCCACAATTGAATCGAAGATGCATTTAATTGAACGCATTCGAAAAAAATTCAAAATCCATGACGGCGACACATTGATAGACAAATCAGACTTGTATAATTTACAGAACGTGCTTGATTCCCCAGGAATCAGGAAGATTCATAATGATGAAGTTGTATTATCCATCAAGATGGAAGAATTATCGGAGAGATTTGGGGCTTTGCATCCAGAAATCACGAGGTTGCAGAACCAACGAAGGGCATTGCAATCAAGTCTAGAGAAAGAGGTTGAGCAAGCGCACAAATTGGTAAAAAGTGACTATGAACTTGCTCTTCAGCGGAAAAAGGCTGTTAGCTCACGGATAACAAAAGAAAAAACGCAACAATTGTCAGGTGATAGATTGTCGGTGAAACTCAGCATTTTAGAACGTGAAGCGAATAGTAATAAGCTCTTGTATGATTCTTTTTTCAAACGGATGAAAGAAACCGATTTATCTAAAGAAATTAAAGCTAATAAGGTTTATCTTGCGGAGCTAGCCATTCCGAATCCAAATCCTGTTGCCCCAAGACCGCTGCGTAGTACATTATTGGCTCTCTTGCTCAGCTTAGGGATGGGGGTCGGATTGGCATTTTTCCTCCACTACTGGGATCGAAGCTTGAAAGCGCCACAAGATCTCGAACAGTATTTCCCTGAACATCTGGCATTGGGGTGGGTACCTCGTATTCCTGGATCTCGAAAGAAGGATCTGTCACGGATCATCCAGTCGGAGCCTTCGAGCGTGGCTGCGGATTGTTATCGGCACCTCAGAACAAGTGTACGGCAATTGGGTTCTGTGAAGTCATCAACGGAATTGCTTATCACCAGTCCAAGTGAGCAAGAAGGTAAAACAACCTTGGCGGTCAATCTGGCGATTGCTTTGACACTATTGGAAGGGTACAAAGTCGTGCTCATCGATGGTGATCTGCGTTGTCCACGGCTGCACGAAATTTTTGGGATACCGCAGCAGAATGGAAGTTCACGCGGATTAACTGAATATCTGTCGAAGAAAGTGGAAATCACTGAAATTTTCCACCAGACTGACATCCCGAATCTTAGAGTCATTCCGTCTGGAGCGTGGGCTGCAGAACATACTGAGTTGCTTGATTCTGAGAGATTTACACAGCTTTTAGAATGGTGTCGTGAGCATCATATTCATGTCATTGTTGATGGGTCTCCGATCTTAACGCTCTCAGATTCGCTCGTGATTGCTAGCCAAGTTTCTGACACGATTCTTACAGTACGTGCTGGCTCGACAAATCGAGCCTCAGCCAAGCGAGCACTACAAAAACTTACTAAGCATGGCGTTGGAGTTTTGGGAGTCGTCATGCAGAATGTATCATCCCAAACATCCGAATTATTTTCATCCAAGTATTACCACCGCCCTTATCAGGCAGTATCGTATAGCGGACCACTCAAATCTTTGGTCAACAAAACATTCTCTCGTTTTCGGTAAAAAGCCCTTCGTGTGGCTACCCAGGATTGGCGGGGTTCTGTCGTGGAACGATAGGACAACCCCAAGCGGGTAAGTTCCTACCATAGAGCCTCTGTATAAATCTAAGCGTGCGTTGAGGGAAATCCCATGACACAATGATGAAGAAATCATACCGCAGCCTAAAAACCATAGGTTGCCGGAACGGCAAGTATCATCGAGTGTGCGATCTCTGAGCTCGTCGAATGATACGGCATCCACCTCACAATCGGCCCTACCCCGACCAAAGACAGATAACTGGGAACATTACCGAACTTCCTGATTGTACGATAGAACCCCAATCCTGTTAGAGAAGAATGAAAAAAAGACAATCCATAAATTGTCACTTAGACTTCCAGAACCCGAAAGATTTTAGATGAAGGATGGGTTCTCAGTGCTCAAAAGCCTAGTGGTATTGGTGTTGGAGAAAGGGGAATGCAAAGTAAAAGTCCAACAGTCAATCTATTTGAACATTCAAAAGGGGAGGGTGAGGATATTGAGAAGTGGTTCTACTTTTTTGGGTCAAGTTTGCGGCAATGGTACGCTCCAACGAGCTGGTTGATGTTAAACCGCTGGTCTCTCATCTTGGGGAGCAGGGCCCTGAGGAGGATAAAGATGATTCACCTCATTGAGTGTTTGTCCATCCAATGTTACACGAGGATCTGATTGATGGTCATGACTCAACTATGAGCCAATCTGTTGGCGAGCTTGAGTGCCGGTCTCAACCGCATTCAAGTAGACGCACTCATATTGTAAACTCCGCCACAGCCATTCAAGAAAGAGATGATCCTTCCATCTACTTTTCCCTTCCATTGAGATGTTGATCCCACCTGTTGTTATCACAGTCGTAAAATCCCAAGACGTAAATGGCATTGCTTGATTGGTTGGAGGCATTGATTGGAAAATCCCGTACCACACTCCATTAGCCGATTTTAGTGTGCAGCTCATGAATGGGCGATTCTTGCTCGGTGGGGCTCTTCTCAGGTCTGACGCAAAACCCAGCTTCCATTGAAGCCAAAGATTCGGGATCCCAGCGATGAAAGACGGTAGCAGACACGCCATATCTGAAGGTGAGCTTCCGAGAGCGAGGCCTCCTCTCGAAGCTGTGACTCATATCACGTTGGCCCTGAACTACGTAGGATGATGGTGACGGGTCCGACTCATTATCCATGACCGTTTTTGGTCATATAATTGTAGCCTAGGTTTTTGTCCATATTTCTGGGACGACCTTTTGGTACAAAAGGGATTCCTAAGGTAGGCAAAGCCAGTAGCCTTCGATCTAGACGACCCCTCAAATCTGTAAGAATGACTGTAGCTTCAGTCCACGGGAACAGTAGAGCCATAGAGGGGACAGGTTCAGTGGTGAGAATAGGGGAGCGCCAAGTTTCCCATAACGGTCTCAATTATTTCTGCGTTCCTGGTGGGCAGGTCTTCTTGATCAAAGTCCTCAAAAACCAGGTACGTTTGTCGTGCTGGATACCGACATGTCTAGCTCCTGATGGCGGATCCTCACGAATGCAGGTTCGGCTAAAGAGGAGCCTCTATAGAGAATATTTCCGAGTCATCATGGCCCAGCGTTGAAGTTCTGGGTGACCTCGACCGCACTCAATGCCGCCTGGTAGATGGCCACCAAGTGGTATTCCCCCAACCACTCTCTGGCACCCAGCGAACTTCCCACTTCGTTGGCCAAGACCAAGGGCATTGACGCATCCCACGTGCTGAGGTCGCCCCCCACCGTGTCGGTGGCGATGACGGCATTATCGATATAGATGACGACATTGCCTGCGGCATCTCGGGTGTAGACCACATGGTGCAAGGCATCGGTAAACGACCCCGGTGCCGTCGGGACAGCAGGCGTCCCGTTTGTGTCCGTCGTGGTCGTTCGCAACCGTGATTCCAACCGATTCCCCGTACTGCCAAACACCCCTTGGCCCAGGGTCAGATTGCGTACGCTGGGCGACGACGACAAGCTCACGATCCTGGCTGGCCCGTTCTGGGTCAAATTGGCCGGATCAATCCACGCCTCCACCGTCAACGCATTGCTGGCCATCACCGCATCGTATACCTTCGTGGCCGCCCCTGGGGAATTGATGATGGTCTCTGCGTCTACCGACAACGCCCCTGCTGGCCATGTCACATTGCTCACATTGTCAATGTTCAAGTCCAGCGGCGTGCCCACGCCGGAGGTATCCGTCACGAATTGCCCCGTGCCCTCGTTAAACTCATACAAGGCCACTAAGCCGGCCGTCACTCGCGGCGTTGTCGTCACAGTGACATTGACGGTGGTGGCATTCGACGTATCGCCCTCAAGGTCCTTGACGGTATAGGTGAAGTCGTCAGGGCCCGTATAGCCAATGGGGGGTGTATAGGTAATGGTCCCGGTGCTAGGGTCGACGACCGCGTCGCCGCCGTTGGTCGGGATCGTGGGGATGACTGTGGTGATATTGATGATCTGCCCATTCGGGTCATCATTGCTCAGAATGTCAAAATCGGTCGCGGTGGTATCCTGCGGCGTGATGATCTCATCCGCTACTGCGATGGGGGCGTCGGCGGGATTGGTGACAACAGATACTCCCACCACATTGTGTTCCGCGGCATAGCAGTACGGATTGAGATAGACAATACGCACAAAGTCTCCCTG
>JAJDBS010000258.1 GCA_029261235.1 Nitrospirales bacterium | reverse complement strand
GCATGAATTGAAGAGATGAGAAGGGAAGGAACGGCCCGAGAACGCGGAACAGGAGGCGACTTAGGACTAACTTCCAACTCAGATTCCCTATGGATACATCGGCAAAACAACATCAGTGAAAGGCCGCTTCACCTGATCCATCCACCACGCGGCCCAGAGTTCGTGGTGAACATCTTTCCTCCATAGCATAAGCCAGAATAATAAATAATGCAACACAAATGGGTGACGCCTTGTTGATAATTCTGTGACAAAATTATGCAATACTTCAGTGGGATTTAGATGGAATTATTGTGAAAATATCGAAAGAAAGCACCACTTATGGCGAAAAGCCGTGACTTGATGCAAAGGCCAAGATGGGGGGTGTTGAATAACCGAGGCTTCGGGTTGGTTCAATAAAATCCGTCCAGTAAGGCCGAAGGAAATTTTTGACGCGCAACCTACAGAACGTACGTGAGTACTCAAAATTGGCGACCTACCTGCGCAACGCCGCTTCGGCAGGCATGGAACCGCTAGCCTGTCAGCCGTAGCCTTGGCGAAGGCTGGCGGATTTTTTCAACAAACCCATAGTTGAAATATGAGTATGTGTTATGTTGATGTCACATCAGCCTGAGCGCTTAGGCTCCTTTTTTCTGATAGATCAACTCAGGCAGACTCGCCCCTTCAATGACTTGCTCAGTAATGACGACCTCCTTCACATGCTTCAACGCGGGGACATCATACATCAGATCGAGCATGACTTCTTCTAGCGTTGCGCGGAGACCACGCGCTCCAGTTTTCATCGTCGAGGCTCGAGTCGCAACGGCATGGATCGCTTGAGGCGTAAACACGAGATCGACACCATCTAAATGAAAGAGCGCTTGATATTGTTTGAGTAATGCATTTTTTGGCTCTTGCAGTACTCGGACTAAATCTTCAACTCGCAAATCAGTCAAGGAAGCCAAGATGGGAAACCGTCCGACAAATTCAGGAATGAGTCCATATTTCAATAAATCTTCTGGTCGAAGCTGCCCCATCAATTTCGCAGAATCCTGAGCTTTGTCATGGGAGGACGCAGCGCCAAACCCTACACGCTTTTGATTCGTTCGCTGGGCAATAATATCTTCCACACCCACAAACGCCCCACCGCAAATAAAGAGAATATTACTGGTATCGACGCGAAGAAATTCTTGCTCAGGATGTTTTCGCCCACCTTTCGGCGGTACGTTACACACGGTGCCTTCGACTAATTTGAGCAATGCCTGTTGGACGCCTTCGCCAGAGACATCTCGCGTAATCGACGCACTTTCCGATTTCCGGCTAATTTTATCGACCTCATCAATATAGATAATACCTACCTGAGCACGCGCAATATTAAAATCACATGATTGCAACAACTTCAAAATGACATTTTCTACGTCTTCCCCAACATACCCGGCTTCCGTCACTGTGGTTGCATCTGCGATCGCAAATGGCACCTGTAAGACTTTCGCCAAGGTTTTCGCTAACAGCGTCTTGCCGGTCCCCGTTGGACCCAGCAACATCACATTCCCTTTTTCCAGCTCAACATCCGGCACATCTTTTCCGCTAAAGACACGCTTATAATGATTGTGGACCGACACGGCCAACACCTTTTTTGCACGATCCTGCCCAATAACATATTGATCTAAAATGGCTTTGAGTTCAGGTGGCGTTGGCAAGGGGCCAGAGGGTAGATCCAAAGGAGGCTGTCCATCGGAAGCACTCCCTGATAAAAATTTGGAACATTGCTGGACACAATCTGCGCAAATCAACGTGGAACCCGGTGCTTGGCATTCCGTGCAGATAAGCTTTGCAGGGGCTTGAATTAAATTCGTTGCCCCATTTTTTGCTTTACCACAAAATGAACAAACGGCATCGGCACGCGTACGTCCTTGTTTTGAATCCCAAAAAGCCACAGTACCAACCTTTCTATGAATGAAACAGAATCAGATGACGACCAAAATTGTCTGAGGGAAATCTATACATCATGAAGTAAAACCACATCACTCAGGATACACTATTTCACACCGAGATTCACTTACGAAACAGATCCGCTGACCACAAGCGGAACAGGGCTCCAGGACAATCCACTATCAACACTGAGAAACAGCCCTTTTCCATTCGTCCCAGCATAGAGTGTCTGCGAATCAATCGCGCTCATGGCGAGAGCGCGAATATTGAGATTCGTCAGCCCCACGTTACGAATCTCCCAGGTCATCCCACCGTCTTCACTACGGGAGACCCCCTCGCGATGACCGACGTACATCACGCCAGTCTGCTGAGAGTCAAGCAGCAACTCGATCAACATATTATCAGGCAATGATTCCCCAAGACGAACCCAGGACTCTCCGCCATTGAGTGTCTGATACAGTCCTCTGAGCGTCGCGATATACACTCTATCGGGATTAAAGGGATCAACCTTTATACGCGTCACCCCAAGGGATCGAGATGATTTCAACACATCAGGAGAGACCAAACCCGTGTTGATCTTCTTCCACGTCTTTGACCCATCCACTGACTTATACACTCCACCACTTGTTCCCGCATACAGCGTCTGTGGTTGCTGGGGATCAATATCCAAAGAAATAACCATCAGAACATCCCTCATGCCTTCCATCCGTTTGGCCCATGTCTCTCCACCATCATTGGATTCGAATACGCCTAACGATGTCGCCGCAAACACATGACTACTCGACCCTGGCGAAAAAACCAATTGATGGACCACCGATGAGATGGTCACTTCATGCAAGCCCGTTCGCCGTGACACCCACCGCTGGCCCCCATCATAACTCTTATAGACCGCATCACCTTTCGTCCCGGCCAAAATATTTGCAGGGAATAACGGGTCGATTGCCAACGCGATCACGCGTGAATGCGTCATGCCTGCTGACATATTTTCCCAATGCGTTCCCTCGTCACGCGTTTTATAAATATAGTCATTCGTCGCAATGTACACAATGTTTGCTTTCGTAGGATGCAGGGCAATTTCGACAACCGTTTCACTTTGCCCGCAACCGACCAAGACGAACCAACTCACCATGAACACACAAGAGAGATTGAAACGAATCATAGAAATAGAATCAAACTGTACAAATCGTGAGTAGATACCCATCGCCTTACGCCGCGTGATACTTACATACAAATTCGAGCTGAAGGCGCCCTTTGCCCACTTGTTCTTGATGGTCCATGTACCGACGGACACCACTCATTCAACCCAACGAACGAAGAACAGAACCCAGGAGTCCATAACACGAGCTAGAGGTGGCCCTACTTCCTTGCGCAGATTTGCCTCGAAGTGACGCTATAATTAATTTGGTTAATGTTAGGCCGCTTGCTTCTTTTTCAGAGGCTGGCCTTTGAAGATGAGAGAGCTTATAAACCTCATCAGGTGTTTGTCCATCGAAAGTGGAATACAGTCGTGTTTGGTTATCATGGCTGAGCCATGGGCCAATCTGGGTATGAGCTTAAGCGATCTTCTCAAAGGCATGAAGGTACACACATTCATATTTCAGGCTCCGCCAAAGCCGTTTGATGAACACGTTGTCCACTCACCGGCCTTTTCCATCCATTAAGATGTTGATCCCGTGCTCCTGTAGCACAGCAGTGAACTAATAGCGCTCATTGATCGGTGTGGATCTTCTCTTGTTCCCCTGGAAACCCAGACTACATGGAGACCGCGGCTTCACGTTTCCAGCGATGAATGACCGTCGCATGCACACCATAGGTTAACGCCAGCTCCAAGATCGGCCTGTCCTCCCGGATCGCAGCCAAGGCCACCTTGGTCTTAAAACTGGCAGAATGCTTCTTTCGGATTCGGCTCATAATCCATGTCCCTCATTTGGTCACTAATTGTAGCGTGACACCCTGTCCGAATTCCAAGGACCACTTCTCACCAATTGCGGCAATGGTGTTGGATTTCCACAGAACTTGAGCCTCAGAGGCTCATCTTGACTCGACCCATCAGAAAAATTTTACCAAGACACGTTTAGCGAGTCGAGAGATAATTCGCGGGGAGGTCCTTGGTATTTTGGATCATGATGTTTCAAGAAAAGAAACACAGAAACGTCCTTAACCCGTTGACCTTTATCGCCCCCAATCTAACGATCGGGCTGTCTTGCACACTCCCCGACTATCTATATACCAGGAGCCCAAAGCATTGATCAGAGATTGTCATGCAGAGATAAAAGAGGGAGAAGGAACGAGAAATATGTTAAAGAAAGCCGAACAGGCAACCATCAAGAATCTGAATCATCACGCCAAATTTTTCCTAGTAGAACAAAAAATAAGGAGCGGACCTGATATGTGTGTGGTGGTTGCAATAGGCAAAAATACGCTCTAATCCAGGAAGGAACACAGGGTAAAGTAAAACATAAAACAATAGACTTCACCTCTAATTCCTAAATCTAGAACACCTCCCCCCTTGCATTCAAGGTATAACGCCGCGGTGCTCGAACACGCGCGTTCTTACAAGACAATATCCTCTCATGCGACGACAACAAGCTATTCCGGACAGAACCGAAGAATCAGTGGTTTGACCATCAACGAGTTCTTTGGTACTTTTCCTGTCAAGTCAAGCAGGCCCTTGTATATTCCTATTCCCGAGGTTCAGGTCGTGGCATACTTGCTAGTTCAACGCCCCGGTCAAACCGACGACAGATTCATCCTCACCGATCGACAGGTGACGGTCGGGCGTTTACCAGATAACGAGTTGGTTATCGACGAACCATCAGTATCACGACATCACGTCCGTATTATCCCAAGTCACGAAGGACACACCATAGTTGACCTAGCCAGTCGAAACGGGCTCTGGGTGAATGGTCAGCGCGCGAACCAAACCTCGATTCCCCTTAGGCATGGCGATGAGCTGGCAGTGGGGGGGCAAGGCGTTCTGTTGCGATATCTTGTTGACGAGGCGACGACCGACGACGTGACGTCGTTTTTCTTGAGAGAGTCCTCTCCATTACCACAGAGAACTCAAGGCATCACATATGAGAGCGAAAGATGGATGAAAGTCTTACGCACAACCCCCTGGCTACAATTCGTAGCCGCCGTCGCGGGGAGTGCAGCCGCCATCCTGGCGCTGATTTGGTGGACCATCCGTTTCCTCTCTGCCTAGGAGCGTATTATTAATTCATAGATTTAATGAAAAATACAGGTCAAGTCCGTTGTTATAGAGTTTAGCTTTATTGCAAAGCCAAGGACTGTGGCACAGTAGAAAGTAGACCTACAGATTAACCAACAACAACTTAGAATATGAGATCCACCAACCCCAGGCTTTACGTCAGACCTCTTGGTTAGTTCATTCGTACTTTGGATCATGATGTTTCAGAAAAAGACAAATGAAACGCCCCCAACCCGTCGATCTTTATCACTCTCAACGTAGCGATCAGACTGTCATTCGAATTCCCAGCCTCTCTCTACGCCAGGAGTCCAAAGTATTGAACAGGGATTGTTTCGAAATAAAGGAGTTCAAAAAAAAAGAATCCAATTTGAGGTTGGGTAGGCACACGTAAAGAATAAAAAAATTGTGGCCTGAATTTTTCTGGAAGATTGAAAATGGGGCAGAACAGAGCTGGGAATTAATGGCGTGGCTAGATTAAAAAAGGACATGCCTCAAATCCAAGAGTGGCTCAGGCATGGATAAATCATCAAAGAACAGACTTGTCTCTAATATTTGGTTCACTGCCTGAATAGGGTATCGCGAAACGCTGTGATTCAGTAGGAAGCTGAGACACCGGCTCCGGTCAGCTCCACCACCCATATCATGCTGCGCCACACATCCACGCGAGAGACAGGAATGTGCAGATCAGGGAAGCGTTGAATAACGAGGATATTGAGAAGCCACAAAGCACAGGAACACAACGGATGTCAAAAGCGGCGGGCCGGTTAAAAAAATTCGTCCAGCAAGGCCGCAGTCATTCCCGGCCTTTGTAGCTCACTTCGGCGGAGTAGGCTTGACGCGCAGAGCGTACTGACATTACGTGGGCACGGGAAAATGGCGCCCTGCCTGCGCGAAGTCGCGCGGGCGAAGGCAGGGAACGCCGCTGGCGGCTTATTGCAGCAGACCTACAAGGTTCGGGTCATTAAATCACCCAAGACCTGATTGTAACGAACTGGATTGGGGATCGGAGACCCTTCAGCTAATAAACCATAGCCAAGGAGCAATTCCGCGTAATCGGCTAACAAGCTGTCTGTCGGATCCTTCTCGAAACGTTCTTTGAGCTTCGTCACGATCGCATGATCGGGGTTCAGCTCCATGATACGTTTTTGCTTAGGGACGTCACCTTTTTGGAGCAATCGCTCGAGCTGGGGGCTGAAATCATTTTCAGCTCCCACCAAGCACACTGGGGAGGAAGTCAGACGGTTGGTTAACCGAACATCTTTGATGTGATCGTCAAGTTGTTTCTTCAACAGATCAAACAAATCTTTGTATTGTTCTTGAAGTGTTTCTAATTTTTCCGTGGTTTCCTTCTGCTCATTCTCGTCACCGAGATCCACTGCACCTTTACCGACCGACTTGAGTCGCTTTTCTTTGAACTCGAACACATATTGCACCAGGAATTCGTCGACGGGGGCGACCAGATACAGCACTTCGTATTCTTTGGCTTTGAAGGCTTCGAGGTGAGGTGAGTGTTCCACCACGCTTCGAGATTCACCGGTGATATAAAAAATCTCTTTTTGATCGGGCTTCATTCGTTGGACATAGGCGTCAAGTGTCGTCAAGGTTGTTGGATCGTGCGACGATTCAAACATCAACAAGCCAAGAATCTTGTCTTTGTAGTCGGTGTCAGCGACGCCTTCTTTCAAGGCGTTGCCAAAAGGTTCCCAAAACTTGAGATATTGCTCGGCATCATCACGTTGCATTTTTTCAAGCGTATCGAGAATTTTTTTGGTAATCCATTTTCGGATTTGGTTGATGTACCGATCTTCCTGCAAACGCTGCCTGGAAATATTCAGGGGCAAATCAGCGGAATCCACAATTCCCTTGATGAATCGC
>JAJDBS010000257.1 GCA_029261235.1 Nitrospirales bacterium | reverse complement strand
AAGGGTCAGTTGGGTGTAGGATTGCATGAAGCTCCTCTCGGTTCATCATGAAAATTCGCCTCACTGTACCGCATCCTGACACCGAAGCTTCAGCGATTCTCCCAAGAAAGTGTTGCACTTCGAACTTGAATTCAAGTGTGTGTTTTGAACAAGCGATGCGGGCTCTTCCCGAAGACTGGAAGGCGTTGGCTACAGAACAGCAAGAAAAAAACCGCTTGGTTGTCTTTATGGGCGACTATGCGTCGTTGCTCCAAGCCACGAACCGTTTGGCCGAAGCCGAGCCGCTGATGCGGCGAATGGTAAAAATATTTCTGATCTCCCAACAAAACACAGGCCATCCCCATCCCCACCTGAATGCGGGCATTCAGAACTATCATCTCCTTCTTCAGGAGATGGAGTATCCCGAAGACCAAATCGATAAAAAAATGGCAGACTTGGGCTTGAGGAAAAAGGACGACTCCGTCTGACATACCACACCTCTTTTTTCCCGTTTTCTTCTTGAAGTCTTCCCCCTCTCCCCAAGGGGCGAGGACTTACTGAATACATATAAAATAGCCCCCAGATGAGTCGTGGCTTGTGGAAGTCGTGATTGGGAGAGATAATACATTCTATGAAAAATCTTGAAGATCTCTCATTTGACAATTCTTATGCGAAATTGCCCGAAGTATTTTGGGAGCGGGTGAAGCCGACGCCGTTTCCGAATCCGTATGTGGTGAGCGTGAATCCAGCGGCAGCGGAGCTACTGGGTTTAGATCCTGGAGAATTTGCACGGCCTGATTTTGCGGAATATTTTTGTGGGGCGAAGTTGCTGCCTGGGAGCGATCCTATTGCGATGCTCTATTCGGGGCATCAGTTTGGCCATTATAACCCCCAGTTAGGTGATGGGCGCGCGATCATGCTGGGCGAGGTGAAGAATGAGCAAGGTGAGCCGTGGGAACTCCAACTCAAAGGGGCAGGTCTCACCCGGTTTTCACGCGATGGAGATGGGCGAGCTGTTTTACGTTCTACCATCCGTGAGTATTTGTGTGGGGAAGCTATGCATGGCTTAGGCATTCCTACGACTCGGAGTTTGTGTATCGTGGCCGGGGAAGAAGTCGTTTGGCGAGAAAGGCCAGAACCAGGCGCGATGTTATTGCGCATGGCCCCATCACATGTCCGGTTTGGCTCGTTCGAAGTTTTTCATTATCGACGACAATATGAGCACTTGAAGCTTTTAGCGGACTATGTGATCGATCATCATTACCCACATGCCCGAGAGGCCGAGAACCCTTATGCCCGCCTGTTGCATGAAGTGGCCATAAGGACTGGGCATATGGTCGCCCAATGGCAGGCGGTGGGTTGGGCGCACGGGGTACTGAATACCGACAATATGTCTATATTAGGATTAACGATGGACTATGGTCCGTTTGGATTTTTGGAACGGTATGATCCCACATTCATTTGTAACCATTCTGATCATCAAGGCCGGTATTCCTTTCAACATCAGCCGGATATTGGTTATTGGAATATTCGTGCATTGGGTCAAGCGTTGTCTCACCTCATCGATGATGAGGATGTATTGAAGATGGCGCCACAAATCTATGAACAGGCCATGCTCGAGAGCTATGCTGAATTGATGCGAGGCAAACTCGGGTTTACCGAAAGTCATGCCGGTGATGACAAATTGGTTACGGACCTTTTAAATCTGATGGATTCGAGCCGGACGGATTACACGACGTTCTTTCGAGCCCTGGGGAATTTTCAGCTGGAGGAACCGTCTAGCCATTCAGCCATTCGTGATTTCTTTCTCCATCGAGAGGCCTTTGATGATTGGACTACTCGCTATCGTGAACGCTTAATAGCCGAGAAAAGTCAGGATGCAGAACGGAAGGTTCGAATGGATCAGGTGAACCCGAAGTATGTTCTTCGCAATCATGTGGCCGAACGAGCCATTCAGTTGGCCACACGAGAGAAAGACAATTCTGAAATCGACCGATTATTGGAGCTACTGAGTCATCCCTTCACGGATCAGCCCGGGATGGAAGCCTATGCCCTGCCGGCCCCTGATGATAGCCCCCCAATCATTGTGAGTTGTTCTTCCTAGCACGCATAGGACTTTCTCAACATTCTCAAGGCGGCCTAATATTCTTCTTGTTCCCCGCCTTTGTAAGGCGGGGTTAGGGGAGGTAGAAGTCTGGAGTTAGACTAATAGGTTCCTGTCTGTGGATTATTAGCAATAGTTGGAAAACTCTACCCCACCTTGGTCCTCCCCTTACAAAGGGGAGGAAACTTAGAGAGTAATCATATTCATGCGGCTGATTTTCATTTCTATGATTGTGATTGTGTTGGTCCTGGGTCCCCAGTTGTGGGTGTGGTGGGTGTTTAAGCAGTACCGGCAGCCCCGTGAAGATTGGCCTGGAACTGGCGGTGAATTGGCTCGTCATCTCTTGAATCGTTTTGGTCTGCAAGAGGTTCGTGTCGAACCTACGCCCATGGGTGATCACTACAATCCCGAAACAAAATTTCTGGGCCTCTCCCCTCAGCACTTTAATGGTAAATCTCTCACGGCCGCTGTTATTGCAGCTCATGAGGTTGGCCATGCCTTGCAGGACCATGATGGCTATTCGCTCTTAAAGGATCGGACACAACTCATCAAGTTTGCGCAAAAAGCTGAAAAAGCTGGGTCATATCTCATGCTAGGGATGCCCATCTTGGCTGGGATCACGATGATTCCTGCTGTGGGTCTTGCGGTCTTAGTGGTCGCGATTGGCACCATGAGTGTCTCCGCCTTGGTGCATCTCATCACGCTGCCGGTGGAATGGAATGCCAGCTTCCGTCGCGCGTTGCCAATTCTTGAAGAAGGTGGATATTTGGCTCCAACCGATATGGAGGGTGCCCGTCGTATTCTCAAAGCCGCCGCCTTAACCTATGTGGCTTCTTCGCTGTTTAGCCTCGTCAATATGTGGCGCTGGATTCGCCTCGTCCGCCGGTAATCTTTTCTGGTGAGAGAGTTCTTCGAACGTCTTAAGGTTTAATTAGAGCTCAAGTCATCCTGTGCGGATTTTAAACGATCCAACAACGTTTCGACGGGAGTGTCTAGTTGTTTTTTTTTATTGCAGGCGGGACAGGCGGGGACGATATTGCCTCGAGTACTCTTTCCACTACGGGCGAGGGGTACGAGATGATCCATCGTTAAGTTGTCCGCTCCTACCGTTTGCTGACAAAAGTGACAGAGGCCTTTTTGGATCTGGGCTTCCCACCATGATGATTTTCTGAGTTTTTTTGCTTTATCCCGCTCAAGTTTGATGTGTCGCTGAATGGCATCATGGTCGCCCAGGTCGTAGAAGTTTTCCTTGCTCATAGTTTATGCGACGAATCTGTTGAATGTTTTGGGATCAATGATTTTACCTTCCCGCTATTGTTCCTTGTAAAGCGGCAGGTTTGATTCAAAATAGACGGTGGCAGGTGATATACTAGATCATTATCTGATGAGGTCATTGTCATGAATGTTCAATCCTGCTGGCGTAGTCGTGTATTCGTTTCATGTTTTTTGGCCTTAGGGCTCCTGTCTTCCCCTTCGGCGTCCGCAGAGGCTTCACCAGGCTCTGATGTGTTTCAAGGTTTTACCCAACATATTAGTGCTCAAATTGTCAAAGATAAGCTGGCGTTTGCTGAAGCTGACACCTGTACGGCTTGGCTCTACAAAAAAATGGGGAAGAAACCGCCCCCAGCTGCTGCGGTTGAGAAGATTCGGTTTGTGCCCATATCCCAACCTGACCCGACTTCGGATTGCGCAACACGATATTCAGGCTTAGAGGAAGCTAGGGACGCATTTGGGCAGACTCAGCAACGACTTTCGTTTAGTCTGACATTTTTTCAAATGGCTTTAGTTAGTGATGGCGATGATAATCACGCCTACAACACCCAAGAAATGCAAGATGTGTTGGATGCTTTTAGTCGGACTTACCACAGCGGGCAATCGGTCGATCAGTATGTGAGCCAACTGATTGGAATGTTTGAGCGCAATCGACCAGCGATGCAGTTTCCTGTGTTGATGGCCGGGATGCAGACTTTGATGGACAAAGGATATCGACTGACAAAGGCTGATCAAACGGCCTTAAACAAAGAACTCGAATAAACCTTAAAAGTATAAAGTCAGTAGTGAGGAGTTAAGTCTGAAAAAAACAAAGAAGAAGAAAAGAATTTTCTTTTCTTTAGCTTCTTCCTTTTCACTTCTTACTTAATTCTTTCCAGCGCTTCACGGGAGCGACTGCGGACGGTCTGATCCCAATCTTCCTTTTCCATTTCTTCTAACTTTTCTTTCGCTTCTTGGGCTCGCATCCTTCCTAAGGACAGCACTGCACAAGCACGAACATGTGCATGATCATCTTCTAGAAATCGAATGAGTAGGGGAATGGATTCAGTATGATTGAGAATGCCTAAATAGCTGGCCCCCATTCCCCGTACACGGTGTTGTTTATCTCCTAAGGCCGTATTCATTGTCCAGATAAAGAGCTTTGCCATGGGCTCTGCGATCGTTTCCAGTCCTTGTGCTTGAAATTCATTGACTTCCACCAAGACAAAGGCCAGATCTCGCTGTTTGTGCGGCGACGGTTCTTTTTGGAATCGTTGAATGAGGCGGTCGCGGAGTTTCAGTCGGTCTTGACGCGTGCGCCATTTTCGCCAGATGACGAATAGTCCGATACTGAGAATGGTGACGATCCCGATAATGGGAATGATCTCATCCACGAAATAATCTTGGGTATCGAAGTCGAGATGATGCCAGACCCAAATACCTGCTACGATTGTGCCGAGGCCGAGTAATCCGACGAACGGATTCATGGCTCTGCTGGTTTCCGGTTGTGCTTGGGTTGGACTTGGCATTAGATGAATCGAAGAATTAAGTATTTTAGGGCCATGAATGGTTATTACTCATGCAAGTGACTATCTTAGGCTCAGGCACCAATCTCCATCCTACGCGAGCAGCCGCCGGATATCTTATTCAGACCGACCGGCCTATTCTACTGGATTTCGGTCCCCGAACGCTCTCTAATTTACTGAAAACTGGCGTAGACCGCCATACGATTCAATACCTACTTTTTACCCACTACCATGCGGACCATTTCTCGGATTTTCTGCCATTTTTCTTCGATGCCATTTGCCATTCAAAATTCTCATCTGTTCGCCCGGATCTGACGATTTTTGGGCCACCTGGGACCAAACGACTCTTCAGCATGATGTTCCGGACCTTCCCAAATTTTGCAGATACGCCGTTTCGCGTGACCCTCAAGGAAGTCAAAGACCAGTCGTTCCAGATTGGTGAGACCAGGGTTATGCCGCTGCCCATGACCCATACGGACCAACAAGTCTGTCTTGGCTATCGTGTTGAGTCTCAGGGCCGTTCGGTGGCCTTTTCTGGAGATGCCATGGCGTCTCCGAATTTGGTGAGCCTCTGTCATGATGCGGACGTGGCTATTTTAGATTGTTCGTTCTCGTCGCATGCGCCTGGAGGGTCGCATATGCATGCCGAAGAATGTGGGAAAGTGGCAAAAAAAGCCAATGCCAAAAAACTGGTTCTTTCACATTTCTATGAAACAGCAGACCGATCCAATGTCGTCGCCCAAGCCCGCCGATTGTTCAAAGGACCGATAGTGAAAGGAAAAGATCTTCTGACTTTGAAGGTTGGCAGGGGATGCTCAATAACTGTGGGACAATAAAGCGAACGAGGTCAGCTTGTTTAGGTATTAGGAAAAGGCTTCAAAGGCTTACCCCTTGGCTAGATAACAACAAATTTGACCTCACGTCAAAAGATAGCTTGTACACGTGTATTAATGAACATCATAAGACAGGATAAGCCTGCGGATTGACGAAGGAAGCGTTGAGCGAACGTGAAGTAGAACTAATCTGCCGGGAACACGAATACCCATCCTAAAGCTGAAAGTCTGCCATGGGCGAGGCAGGATAGCCTGTTCGACTAGGAGGCTGCGAAGCATGCGGCATAAAGTGCAATTGCCCTCCGTCTGTTTTAAGACCTGGCCGACATAGAAGCTGGAAAGGCCCTCAAGATGAGGCAGATTTTGTATGGAAGGGATTGGTAGCGAAAAGGCGTATCTTCAAAAAGCTTCATTCGCAAAAAAAGCCTCTGGACCGTATGATCCAGAGGCTGTATTGGTGGAGGTGAGGGGAATCGAACCCCTGTCCGAGAACATTCAGCACAACAGCCCTACGTGTGTAGCCGATGATTTAAGATTCGCAGTTGCCCACGCCCACCGACCGGCTTAGAGCGCCCGCTAGCCCAGAAAGTTC
>JAJDBS010000256.1 GCA_029261235.1 Nitrospirales bacterium | reverse complement strand
CACCAGAAACGGCCAGACACGGACTTATGGAGCAGTTCGAGTTAAGTGAATTGCAAGCTAATGCTATTTTGGATATGCGATTGCAACGGCTCACGCAATTGGAGCAAGACAAGCTTGCTCAAGAATACAGTGAATTGCTTGCCCGTATTGCGCATTTGCGTTCGATCTTGGGATCTGAGGAAATGGTCCGGACTATCGTCAGACAAGAAATCCAAGAAATCCAAGAGCGGTTTACGGATGACCGTAGGACTCAAATCGTTCCGGTCGAAGCCGAACTCAATATGGAGGATTTGATCGCAGAAGAAGAAATGGTCGTGACCATTTCCCATACCGGCTATATTAAACGCAATGCGGCTTCCATCTATCGGGCACAGCACCGTGGGGGAAAAGGTAAAGTCGGCATGGGGGTCAAAGACGAAGATTTCGTCGAACAGATTTTCACGGCCTCAACGCACGATTATCTCTTATTTTTTACTGATGCAGGGCGAGTCTATTGGCTGAAGGTCTATCAATTGCCGGATGTCGGTCGGGCGAGCAAAGGGAAAGCCATCGTGAATGTCTTGTCCTTGAATCCAGGTGAACGTGTGACGGCCACCTTGCCCGTTCGAGAATTTAATGCGGATCACTTTGTGGTCATGTCGACCGAAAAGGGGTATATCAAGAAAACAGATCTTTCCGCTTTTAGCCATCCCCGACAAGGCGGCATAATTGCCTTAACATTGGAAGAAGGCGATCGGCTCCTTGGTGTTGATATAACTGATGGAACACGAGATATTCTGTTGGGCACACGTTTGGGGATTGTCATTCGTTTCCGGGAAGGGGATGTGCGACCTGTTGGACGAACGGCGCGAGGCGTACGCGGCATTGCGTTAGGAAAAGATAATGCTGTTATCGGGATGGTCACCATCACAGGAGAATCGCAATCCTCCATTTTGACCGTGACGGAGCGGGGTTATGGCAAGCGCACGCAGGTTGAGGAATATCGCACGCAAGCTCGGGCAGGTAAGGGAGTCATTAGCGTAAAAGTGACGGATAAAAATGGGCCTGCCATTTCTTTTCATCAAGTATGGGATGCTGATGAAGTCATGCTTATGTCGGCCGAAGGCATGATTCTCCGAGCTCGCATGACGGACATTCGTGAAGTTGGGCGTAATGCTCAGGGTGTCCGGGTCATGGATCTTCCGGATGATGACCGGCTCGTGGGTGTGGCGAAATTAGCGGAAACTGACGAAGAAGAGGCCTCTGAAGGATCTGGGGAGGATAGCTCAGAGGCCGCGGATTCAAGTTCTGAACCTAGTGCCTAGCAAAATGCGACGGGCAGAAATTTTTCACCGATTCTCTATGTGAGTCGCGTATCGATGTTAGAGCCTGAGATAAAATAACTTTACCGTCTCGCATCACATCTTCAGGCCATATTTGAACGCGCCTCAATCAAAAACACCGCACCATAGCTGTGCTATGCCTCGGCTTTTTCTCAATCGTTCCGTCCAAATCCGACCTAAATCTGGGCGCGATTTTGTCAAAATTATTTTGTCCCAGACTCTTACGATGGTCCCATGAAGCCGAAGAAAAAAGGGTTAGACCCTATTGTCAAAATGGGGCTAGGTATTCTACTCGGAGGCTTTTTTCTCATTGCCTTCGGCATGTATCTCTCTCGCCCAGACCGATCCATACCTCCGTATAGCGCTGGCGCCCAAGAGGGCACCCTAGTTGCCCTTCATATACCTTCCTGGACCAGTGATCCAGAAATTGAAAGTTTGTTGATACGATTCGGTGAGGTCGGCCGAAAGACGCGCGATTTTTCACAACTAAAAATCCGTCCAACTACTCCTCAAGATCCAGACGGGCGCTATCAAAACATTCAGATCATCATATTTTCAAATCCTACTTGGACGGAACCGGATACGTTTCAACGGTATGTCGGAAGCGAAGATATTGAAACATCAACGCCGGAGGATCAAGCGTTCCGTCATGAATTTGAATCCAGTGTTCGAGCTGGGTATCGAGCCGATGATAGTGGGCAGGCTGCCTGGATTGGTCCGTGGAATCGCAGTCAGTCGAAAGATCGTACCCTCACGATGCAGTGGGTTTTTCAGTGGCCATGGAATCAGCCAATATCAGAGCCTCTGTCTCTTCAGGAGTAGGAGGGGCAGTGTGTGCAAGTGCTTTGGTGATGGTTCGAGAAAGTATTGCTTGTAGCTCAGGATTGTTTAATTGTTGAGTGAGCGCGATGGCAAAAGGTGAGGCAATAATCGCTGGGCCAGAAGAATTTGATGGAGTGCTGGTGCTGACAGGATGTTTGCTGGGAACGGAACCAATGCGTAAAATAATGTCTGTGACTTCCAAGCCTGGCATGATTGAGTGAATGGCTTCCAGAATCGTGGTTTTTAAAAACACCAGTTGTTGAAGCCAAATGGAATTATCTGCGACTAAATACAGCTTTTTATAGCGAATACTTTCCGGGTAGGAATGTTTGGCAATCGTCTGACCAACTAACCCTTCCCATTCATGCTGTAAACGGGCTTCGGACAATTTCAGAGTCAGGGCGCTGCCCTTGGATACCTGCTGAATGACTGCATGAATCGATTCAAATGCGCTCATGATGCCCTATTGTATCGAAATGATCCGGTTGATTCATCTGGGGAATGTTGAAGAAATGCGTCAGCGGCGTTCTAGACTTTTTGCCTTGCTCACATAATGAGAGTACGCTTCGCGCGTCGAAAGGGCTACGGCCTTGCTGGACGGACTTTTTTGAACCGACCCGAGGCCTCTGATATCCGCGGTACTTGTGGGCCCATTTGCCTTTAGAAATTACTATTATTCAACACTCCCGTTATGGCCAAGCAAAAGCAAGATTCTTCACGTAAAGTCGTTGGTACAAACCGGAAGGCCACTTATGACTATTTCGTCGAAGAAAAGATTGAAGCAGGCTTAATGCTGGTAGGCACCGAAGTCAAAGCCTTACGAGAGGGGCATCTCAATTTACGAGATAGCTATGCGTCCATCGCCAATGGCAAAGCGGTGCTTCATAATTGTCATATTGGGTCCTATAGTCATGGCAATCAGATGAACCATGTACCTTTACGCCCTCGAACGCTACTCCTTCACAAAAAAGAAATCGAACGGTTAACGGACAAAATCAAACTCAAAGGCCTGACTATTGTCCCACTGCGGTTGTACTTTAATGATCAAGGACGTGCCAAGTTAGAATTGGCAGTGGCGCGTGGCAAGAAAACCTATGATCGGCGTGAAACTATCAAAAAACGCGAAGCCTCTCGAGAAATTGACCGAGCCATGAAAGACTCTCGTCCTTAACGATTAGATCACTATTATGGCAGCGTTAAAAATTCATTCGGCGGAATTTAAAGCGAGCTGTGGAGCTGTTGACCAATTTCTCAAGCCCACGCTTCCTGAGGTTGCGATTGTCGGGCGATCGAATGTGGGAAAGTCATCAACCATCAATTGTTTGGTCAATCGCAAAGGCCTGGCGAAAGTTGGCAAGACGCCGGGGAAAACGCAAACCATCAACTTTTTTCAGATTGAAACCAGTGGTCCTCGTTTCATGTTGGTGGATCTTCCGGGCTATGGGTTTGCCAAAGTGCCAGAGCGAATTCACCAACTGTGGGCTCCTTTGATCGAAGAATTTTTTCACACGAGAGAAAATCTCCGTGGGGTGATCATGCTGGTGGATTCTCGAAGAGTCCAAGACTCCGATCGTGACATGATGGCTTGGATAGGTCAGTTGAATATTCCGATCATGCTCGTAGCCACGAAAGCGGATAAAGTCATTCGTGGCAAACGCCAGGCCGCAGCTCGAGAACTTCAGGAAGGGTTGGGTGTAGATGTTCTGCCGATATTTCTCTCAGCTTACACTGGTGAAGGTAAGCACCAAGTCTTATCGCAACTTCGAGATCTCCTGGACTCTTGAATTGATTCCCTAAATATCCTTAATAGTTTTTCCATTCAAGCAGCATTTTCCCAAGCATCGTCTCGTCACAAGTGCCGGGTTTCGGCCCGGCAGCCGAGTTACTTTCCTTTCGGGGAAAGTAACCAAAGCCACGTTGGCCGTGGCGTGGCCCTTCGGGTTCCCTGCGCTGTTCGCCGACACCGGCGGCGCGCAAACTCGCTGCGTTCAAACAATGCGCGCCTTTTTTCCGGTGTCGGCTGCACTGCTCGGCCACACCACGAGGCCAGGGAAGATTGCGCAAGCAAGGTTCGTCTGTTCCTCTGAACATTAGACTCTTGGGTCTGGCGACATGCGTTGGTTAGGGGAGGCGAATCCTTCAGTAATTCACATGAAGGAGCGGAGAACTATAGCCTGTTCGGCATGAAAAGGAGCCATATGACCCACCTATTGCTCTTGCTCCATGGTGCATTCCAATTTGTGGATACTGGCGGCTTTTCATTAAAAGCGGCAATACTACTTGTAGCGTGATATGTAAACTATTGATTTCACGTGTCTTTTGATTTTCGCTTTTCAGGAAAGCGAAAATTAAATTTGAAAGAGAGGTAAGGTGTTCTTTTATGTTTACTGGACTTCCGCTGTCGGCCCAGGCTGTGTGAAAACTCGCGAAGCGAGTATACTGCACCTTTCGAACGGAGGTGTCTGTGATGAGCGGATTTATTCAAGGCGACGATCGCCACCAAGCGACGTTGTTTCCCGAACGATTGGATGATTTCATCGC
>JAJDBS010000255.1 GCA_029261235.1 Nitrospirales bacterium | reverse complement strand
TTCTCTACAATCAGTCATCAAGCCGTGGCCCGAGCGACGGCCTTACTCAATCATCGGCCACGCAAACGCCTTCAGTTTCGTACCCCGGCGGAAGTCCTGGCGAAAATTCCTAGTGTTGCACTTCACCTTTGAATTCACCCCGACATATCCTACAAAGGTGGCAGGAACCTATTATGAAGGCCAAGAAGCCTTGCACGATGTTTGCTCATCAAGCCAGCATCTGTGTCACGTAGAGATCATCCGTTGATTTGAAGCATGTCTCACGCGTGCCCCCACTATCCTCTTCTTAGGGTTATTGTGGCATGCCGGGTTTCGCCCCGGCGGACGAGCCACTTTTGTTTCGGCAAAAGTAGCCAAAACCATGTTGGCCGTGGCATGGCCCTTCGGGTCCCTTGCGCGGTTCGCCGACACCGGCGGCGTGCAAACTCGCTACGCTCAAACACTGCCCGCCTTTTCCCCGGTGTCGGCTGCACTGCTCAGCCATCCCACCAGGCCAGAAAATTTCAAACAGCTTTTATAGACCGAGAGAAATCTGGTCACATCAACATTTGATAGACATGACAATGCCGGACAGCCTGAGGTGCCTTCTCAATTGTATCCGACGCCTGCTGGCTGGCTCTTCGGATGGACGCTCTTCTTGTTTCGCGGGCGTGTTTGAGCGAAGCGAGTTGGCTCGTCTTCCCTCTGGCGTCCACCCTCCTGACTCTGGCCAGACTGGGCGTCAATGGTTTTGGGTCCTTTTGCCGAAACAAAAGGACCTCGCCTGCCTGGCCGAAACCCGGCAACACAGAAAATCAACAGGATCTATAAGTTGGTGAACCATGTATTTCGTGCTCCGCTGCCCACCGGTTCTTGCCTCATCGAAACAAGAGACATAGGGAAGACGAAATGGCCCAACGGACAGCCTCACGAAATCCCCTGTTAATCCACCCCCCACGAGCTCGCCTCGTTCGGCTCGGTGTTTTACATTATCACGTGATATTCCCAACTAGCGCCTGGCACGGTTTGTCAGAAACCGAGGGGGTAGTCATCATTCTCTATTTTAGGTAAAATAGAGAACATGGCTATTATGACCTACGGAGGATAACGATGAAAACCGTCACCGCAACTGATGCCCAAAGTCGGTTTGGCGATCTACTCATGCACGCGCAAGGAGAACCCGTGACGATTACCCGAAATGGGAAAGCGGCCGGGGTGATGCTCTCCGCCAAAGAATATCAGGACCTCAAACGGCAGGCGTTGCGTAACGCCTTAATCGAAGGTGAAGAGAGTGGCGATGCTGGGCCACTGAATCGGGAAGCGATCCGTAGGGTAGCTAAGCGGGATGTCGGCATCTAGATCTCAAGGATCGAAACACTCCCGCCGCATTGTTCATCTCCAGCAGCGGGCGAAACAAGACCTTCAAGAGATTTGGGGCTATTCCTTTCGTACATGGGGAATGCGGCAAGCCGATTTGTACTATGACGCGCTAGTCGATGGCATTGAAGGATTGATCGATCAGCCAGAAATGGGGATGACACGAGATGATCTTCGACGTGGTTACCGGCAGCTGCAAATCCACCGGCACCTTGTGTTCTATCGACTGACTCCCACCCGAATACGAGTGATACGTGTTTTAGGCGTGAAGATGGATGTGGATCGTCATCTATAAGAGCATGTTGAAAAAATCCGTCAGCGACGCTTTTTCTAGTTTCACAGATCTTTGGGCTCACAAACTTGGCCCTCTTCGGGCCGTGAGCGCTCACGTATTGCCAGTACGCTCCGCGCGCAAACCAGGCTCTGGCCTTGCTGGACGGACTTGTTTGAACCGACCCGAGGCCTCTGACATCAGAGGTGATCCTGGACTTTGTGAGCTCTCGATATCAGCATTATTCAACACGTTCATCGACCGTTTCCCCAATCAAGTGCTTGGTCACAAACCTACACGGCGTCTCTCCTAAAAGTTGGCCTGCAAGGTAATCATGCCGATATGCGTGCGGGTGTTGTACGTGCCATTGACCACGGGAATTGGGCTTCCGGTGACCTTACGTGTATCCCACCAAATATACGAGTAGGCCAGATCCACGGCCAATCCCTTCCGTATGAGAAAGCCCGATCCTTCCTGAGCACAGTCGATCAGACCAAGAAACTTCGCCCGCCCCTGGCAGGCGAAGCCCGTGCCCACCGAAAAGGTGTGATTGTCAGCATCGGGGACAGCGGGATCAAAATTCGAGTCGGGTATTGGCGTCGGGCTTCGCACATACCCCGCACGTGTGGCAATGTGCCAATCAGGAAGAAACGCGAGATTGAGCCACGAAAATTCGGTGCCAACGAAAACACTCACCGCGTTATCCCAACGCTGGGGTTGCGAAATGGTGACGCCATTCGACAGTCTCGTGTCAAAATTCCTAATCGTCTGCCATCGGACTAAATGCACGTCCACTTCAATTTTCCAGGCATGATTGCGATTGCGAAGCGGCCAGGCCGCGATGCCCCATTCATAAATTTCCGGAAACTTAATGGAGGAAGAGGCATCGGCCACGACTCGTCCATTGGCCAAGAGTTGCCCATTCAGGGGCAACACCGCTTGGCTGCGCCAGACGAACCCAAGATTCAGCAACGGTTGGCCCGCGTCGTTGCGAAGAGGGGTCAACAACAGGCTGGCATTCATGCCCGCCGTGGTGCCGGATCCCGTCAACTCCAAACGATCGCCAGGGGCCGTACCTGGAATGTTCCCTGCCGCAATGGATTGGCGTTCGGCATGGCCTTCTCCCACAAAACTGGCAAAGGTATAGATGTCCGCGCCAAAGCCGAGAGACAGCATGTCATGCACCTTAAAGGCTACGGTGGGTTTGATGTCCAACACCGGGAGCTGGGCATTCGTCACAACATTTGCAAAAGGACTGGATGACGGATATCTATTGGCAAACCCAAATAACGATTCGACGCCCAACCCTACCGCAAATCGACGGAACAACCCTATATCATAGTCCTGCCAATTCCAGGTCATAAATAGATGTGCGGGGGGAGGAAGCCCCACCGCTCCCCCACTTATGCTGTTGTCCACTTTCACACCCGATGCATGATGAAACGTGGTACTGGGGTTCACAAAGGCCACGCCAGCCGAATGTTGCACGCCCGGCAATTGTGTCATCCCGGCCGGGTTATAATGAATCGCGGACGGGTCATCCGCTTGCGCGATAAAGGCCGCACCCTGTCCGGCGGCAGACGCGCTTTGAAAGGGGGCCCGAAAGCCATCGGCCTGAGCAACTTGAGACATGCAGAGAAGGGGAAGACCAAGAAGAACACATGCAATCCCGAGGCGAACGGAAAAATACCGATTCATGAGACACGCCCCAATATGCAAAAATCAGAAAAATCAATCATGAGGTTTGAGCCAGAGGAATACCCAAGATAGAACAATTAGGTGGATAGTCTCTGCGAAACGACTCCAACCTGGTGAATTCAAAGGTGAAGTGCAACACTAGGAATTTTCGCCAGGACTTCCGCCGGGGTACGAAACTGAAGGCGTTTGCGTGGCCGATGATTGAGTAAGGCCGTCGCTCGGGCCACGGCTTGATGACTGATTGTAGAGAAA
>JAJDBS010000254.1 GCA_029261235.1 Nitrospirales bacterium | reverse complement strand
GCGATGAAATCATCCAATCGTTCGGGAAACAACGTCGCTTGGTGGCGATCGTCGCCTTGAATAAATCCGCTCATCACAGACACCTCCGTTCGAAAGGTGCAGTATACTCGCTTCGCGAGTTTTCACACAGCCTGGGCCGAGTAAAGACATCCCCTCCACTACCAGCTGACCCTTTGGGCCGTCCATGGCAGGCAGCACAGCTATCAGCTAGACCAGCACCATGAGAACCGTCGTTTTCAATATCGCCGACCCCGTCGTTGGTTCGCGGGCCTTGTCCCTGGTCAAGCGTGAACTTGCGCTGAAAAATATTGCGCCCACGCCGAATGGAACGAAATGGATCCCGGTTAATAATGTACAGTGATGAGCCTGGGGTTGAAATATCCCCTCGTCCAGCCCCGATTTGTTCCGCATAGGATTTCTTAATACCTGCATTCGCAAAATTTGGTGTTTGCGTGACGTCAGTTTCCTGGGAAAAACCTATGCTTGGCCATGCAAGACACCCAGCCATGAATACCAATGTACAGGCCAACTGCCAGGAACGTGTTGATAAGGCCATGAAAGCCACCTCCTAAATATGAAATGAGTAGATAAAATGGAGGGAGAGGGATGAATCGAAATTTTCTCCGGCCTTCAGCAGGAAACAATATGCCCTTTATTAAATGACATTAAACGTTGCCCACTGCCGACAAAGACCGCAATCTTGTGGGAAAGACAACTGTAAACATGGCATGTAGTCAAAACCATACCCCGCTTGAAGGGTATAACCCATAAAGTATTGTTTCGGATGTTACGGAGATTGTTCATTCTGTTAATTTAATCTGTTAATAAAAAACGTTTTCCAGTTACCACACTTTTTCCTATGTTTTATGATGAATTAGGATAATCTATTGTTATATATATAATTTTTATTATCGAAGAAGAAAAAAATCTCGGCCTGCCATTTGCTGTAAAATCACTCACTAATTTCATTGCGAAATTGTCATTCAGATATATCAATGACTCATGCAAAAACTATGTCTATTTTGTTAGGGAGTTTAGCGCATGAATCAGGAGGTAGCCGTTCAAAAAAACTCTCCAACTCTGTGAGCAAGACTCTTAGGGTTTTTGGTTTTTCTATTCTCTTCTTACGTTTTCGCCGAGCAAGCCACAGATTTAATGACAAAAAACACCTGGTAGACGTGCCATTAATTTGAGGGAAGGGAAGAGAGCCTTTTCAATTTGAAAATTCCTGATCTCATGTGGGGTGGAAACCAATACCGGCGAGATTGGTTGATTCGATGGCTGACAGAAAGGGAACCCATGCTCTATGTCAAAGGGTATCGATGGGATCAAAACCAATAGACTCACAAGCATACGACGGTTTCGGAGAAGCAGGCGAACGCCATCGTCGATTATTGTTAAAAAAATCTCAAATATTCTTGAGTGAGAGTTGACGCCTTTGACCTTTCTAAGATGACTAACCGCGATGCAGAAGTTGGTGCGGTGATATACGAGGCACACGCCTGCATCGGATGTCACACCATTGAAGAAAACGGACAATTGGTTGATGCCCCACAAAGTGCAAGTTGGTAGATCCAGGAAATCGATAGAATGAAGATTGGTTATTCCGCGTTGGAATCAACCCGCAAGACTCACCTCCCACAGTGGCGAGCTTTTGACTGATGCCACTGAACCTCAACATCGAAGCGTCATTGGCTTTTTAATGGCGCTTGGAGAAAAAGATTTCAAATTCTACGAACCCTTGATCAGCGCTGGATTTTCGCAACCAAGTGTGGATCGCGGTTCCGTGATCTACAAAGAATATTGGTCTCAATGTCATGGGCCTGCAGGAAAGGGGATGGGCCGAGTGTGGGGAAATCGACCAACATGTCCTATTGGATATTGACCATCGGACAATAGGTGTAGTTGATGTTATGGCTTATTTAAAAGTGCCATTTAAAGGCGAAGCTGAAGTGGCACAAGCTGATAAAGGAGACGGACATTCAAGTGTCTGACCCCAACAACGCAACGCAAAACAAGACGTACTTCCGGGAAATTTCGGAAGATGCAGAATCCTCTTCCGCAAAATGCGGAAAATGTGAAAGCTGGGAAATCTTGTTTCAACTAACAGCCACGCCCAAGCCTGCTTAAATTGCCATGGGGCGAAAGGTGATGGGGAAGAGATATAGGAGCCGCACTGAATCCGCCTCCACGGAACTTCACCTGCGGAGAAACGATGAAATATATTTCGGATGGTCAAATGTTCTGGATCATAAAAAATGAGTCAGTCAGAACGAACATGATGGCCTTTTCTGGAATACCCGATAATCAAATCTGGCAACTGCCCCAATACATTCGGACATTGGCAAAATAAGGTTATCTTCCTCTATGATAGGTTTCATATGGAAGAGCAAAATTCTGACGGATTGACTCGGCGACGATTCCTTCAAACAAGCCTCATTGTGGGAGGGCTAGGCGCTCTCGGGAAACAGTCCGTCATAGCAAGCTCTCCAAAAAGTATCGAGCTTCCATTTAGCCATGGGCATCGCCCTCTTGTGGTCTTTCCTGAAAAGCGCCCACTGATGGTCATGACGACGCGGCCGCCTCAGTTGGAAACACCTTTTCAAATTTTCAATGAAGATGTATTTACTCCGAATGATGCGTTCTTTGTTCGCTGGCATTTAGCCAATATTCCCACATCCATTGATTTGCAAACATTTCGCTTAAACATTCGAGGTCGTGTCAAACAATCCTTGTCTTTCAGCCTCAAAGACTTGCAAGAACAATTTGAGCCGATAGAGGTTGCGGCGGTCTGCCAATGCGCAGGAAATAGTCGAGGATTTTCTGAACCTCGTGTCGCTGGAGGGCAGTGGGGACATGGAGCCATGGGTAATGCGATATGGAAAGGTGTACGACTCCGAGATCTATTAGAAAAAGCTGCCATTGAAAAAGATGCACAGCATATTCGATTTGATGGCTTCGACCGTCCTGTTGCGGATGGTACTCCTGATTTCTTGAAATCTCTTTCGCTCGATGATGCCACCACAGGCAACGTGCTCGTAGCTTATGCCATGAACGGGGAACCACTGCCTTTTCTCAACGGCTTTCCTCTGCGTCTCGTCGTCCCTGGATGGTATGCCACCTATTGGGTGAAAATGCTCAATGATATCGAAGTGCTCAATCAAGAAGATCACAATTTCTGGATGGATCCTGCCTATCGAATTCCTGATAATGCCTGTGGGTGTGTAGAGCCAGGAGAAAAAGCTAAGCATAAAATCCCCATCTCCACAATGAAGGTTCGATCGTTCATTACCAATATGGCCGATGGTGCCACCATAGATATCGGTACCAAGATACTCGTGAAAGGTATTGCCTTCGATCAGGGGTATGGCATTGATCAGGTCTTGTTCTCTTCAGATGGTGGACAGCATTGGAAAGCTGCCAAACTTGGAAAAGATTATGGCGATTTTTCTTTTCGCCAATGGGAAATTGCGGTGTCATTGAAACCCGGGCAACCATATCAATTGCAATCGCTGGCAATTAATAGAATTGGTGAGTCTCAGCAACTTCACCCCAAATGGAACCCGCATGGATATTTACGGAATGCCGTTGAGACTATTCACGTGCGGACCCAAGGTTAATTCGTCCATGATCGCAAGACTTCTACGTTCCCTCCTGATTGTAGGAACCCTCTTGGCGAGTTGTGAAACGGTGAGTTTTGCTGAAGAGATCATAATTTCACCTCGCAGCATCACGCTTCCCACTGATCCCTTTTCTTTTCAATCCGGTACAGGCCAGGAGATCGCTAACTCATATTGCGTCATTTGCCACTCAGCCGATTACATTTACATGCAGCCTGAGCATTCGCAAGAAAAATGGCAGGCCATCATCACCAAAATGAAACATGTCTTTGGCTGCCCCATACCTCAAGAGCAAATTGCCGCTTTGGCTGCCTATCTTTTCCAACAAAATTCTGTCTCGCCTTTGTCCCAACGACCTTCTCCGTAATTTCTTTTCCTGAAGTCTCTGAAGTCTATGGTAAAAAGAACTTCTCGATTGGTATTGTCTCTAGTGTCTATCTCAAGACCATATGTAGTATTTTTCTCTTAGCGATTCTCTTCTCGCTGAAAGTTTCTTCAATGGAATTCCACTACATCCTCGCACTATTATCTGGTGGCCTGATCGGATTATTGCTCGGCTCGACTGGCGGAGGCGGATCATTGGTTGCGATTCCCTTGTTAGTGTATGTGGTTGGGATTCCTGTGCAAACGGCTAGCGCGATGTCACTCATCGTCGTCGGCTATTCCGCTTTATTTGGCGCATGGCAGGAAAGCCGACAACAGCGAGTGCATGTCCCCGCAGCATTAGTATTTAGTTTAACTGGGGTGTTCGGGGCATGGATCGGCGCGCAGGGGCATCAACTCGTCTCGGAAACCATCGTGCTATTTTCGTTTGGAAACCTCTTACTCTCTATCAGTCTATGGACATTTTGGCAGCCCCATAAGGAGAAAGAGCACGAACTAATCACCGGATGTGCCAAACACTTCTCCTGGCCATGCGCGTTGAAGGCCTCAGCTATTGGATGGGGAGTGGGTTTGTTGACTGGATTTTTTGGAATCGGCGGAGGATTTTTGATTGTGCCCGCACTGATGATTCTTTTGGAATTTCCTATCCGCCTGGCAATGGGCACGTCGTTTTTAATTATTGCCTTGATTGCCATCGGTGGGATCGTGGGACATTTAAATCTCGCGTCTCTTGATTTTTTCTTAACAGGGTTGGTGTTACTTGGCAGTGTGCTGGGGTTGGTCTTAGGGTCAAGGATCACGAAATCTATTTCATCTCATCACTTAAGGCGCTGCGTGGCTATCCTTATTGGCGTCATCGGGTTGGGTCTCATCCTAGATAATGGCTGGCACCTCATTTTTTAAGACATGGCGTAAAGAAAAATTCCCACAGACACGTTACACATCAAAGGCTTTGGGTAGGGTTCAAAACAATCAACTAGAGATCGTGAGGGGTCAGGCGTAAGGCGTAAGGAGTACAACAGAGGAAGCGAGAACGAAAACCCATAGCACTCATGATTGTTTCCTGACCATGGTCTTTCTCCTTACTACTGACTTCTCACTTTTTACTGACTCAGGGAATATTAGGGCCTGGTTTACTCTCCACCCTCACCTGGTTGGTTCGTTCATAATAGTCTTTCCGTAAGTCATCCAGCGCCATTTCGACTTGAGGTGCTTCAAGTCCCATATGAAGCAAGGCTTCGCGCGCAAGTTCTGCGCTAGCCTCCAGGGTCTCCGAAACAGTGGAATGAGCCCCAAGTGCTTTAAGAGCCTGACATCTCATCATGTCATGCCCTCGCACAAAAATCGGAATAGCTGGATAGGCCGCATGAAGAGAGGAGACCACTCGCTCAGAGACCTCCGGACTATCAATAGCCACAATCACAAGGGGGGCATCTGCAACCCCAGCCACCCTAAAAATCTCGGCACGCTTGAGATCTCCGTAATACACCGGTTTCCCTTCTGCGCGTTCGCGATCCACCAGATCGGCACGACCATCAATGGCCACATACGGCACCTTCATCGACTCCAAAATAAAACCGACCTTCCGGCCCATTCGTCCAAAACCAATAAGAAGGACGGGCTTGGCATCTTGCTCTATCCTGCCAATTTCAAACTCGGGTATGGGAGTGCTCCCTTCACGAGTAGAGAAAAATATACGGAAAGCGGCTTTCTCTAGCGCTGGGGTGGCCAGCATACTCAGGAGGACAATAATCAGAAGATGTTGGAATAATGTTGCATCTAAAAGCCCAACACCTTTTGCTAAAGCGAACAGCACCAAGGCAAATTCACCACTTTGAGCCAAGAGTAAGGCAATCGAAATTGATGCCTTGTTTTCTATGCCAAACAGACGAGACAAAGGCCAGAGAGTGAGAAACTTCCCAGCAATTAAGACCACCACAATACCTAAAAGGATAAGAGGGTTGGCAAAAAAGAGGGTGAGATTTAAGGACATGCCCATGGACATAAAAAACAGCCCAAGCAACAAACCACGAAAGGGCTGAATTTCGGCGATAATCTGATGTCGATAGGATGAATCAGCAATCAAGAGGCCAGCAGTAAATGCCCCCATCGCCATGGAGAGGCCAATACGTTCCATGACTTGCGCTGAGCCTAAGACCAACAATAATGCCGATGCGGTAAATATTTCTGGAGAACTAAACCGTGCCAGTCTATTCAGGAGGGGGTTCAAAATGTAGCGGGCAATTGTAATAATGAGAACGAGAATGATAAGTGCCTCAGCAAATGCATAGAACACATCTTCCGCGATCGTTAACTCCGGTGTGGCCATCAAAGACACAAAAGCCAAAAGTGGGACCACCGCCAAATCTTGTAACAGTAAGACGGCCACAGAGGGTCTGCCGTATTCTGAAGACAGCATCTTCTTTTCCGTGAGCAGTTGAAGAACAAACGCCGTTGAAGACAGGGCTAACGCCGCTCCGATTAACAGCGAAATACCCCACGAAGTTTGAAGGGTGGCATGGACAATAAACGTGAGTATCCCCCCAGTGATGAAAACTTGAAGCGATCCCAGTCCTAACACCAGCCCCTTCATCTTCCAAAGACGAGAGGGGTTAATTTCTATCCCAATCACAAACAACAGGAGCACAACGCCCAACTCCGCAAGGTGCGAAATCTCATCATAATTTTCGATAAATCCCAGCCCCGATGGTCCTAAGACAATCCCCGCCACCAAAAATCCCGGGATCGCCCCGAGACCTAGGGCTTGAAACAACGGGACAGCAATCACCGCCGCCGCTAACAGCACAATCGTATCCGTCAAATATTCCGTATTCACAAACAGATTCTCATCTATTGCCTATCCCCCCGACAAGAGAACCCTTCCGGGGCTGTGGAAAAAAGTCGCCAGCGGCGTTCTCCCCATTTTGCCGTGCTCACGTACTGTACGTACGCTCCGCGCGTCAAAATGGCTGCGGCCTTGTGGACGAACTTTTTTGAACCGCCCCAAGATCTGTAATCTGCCATGTGCCTGTAGAGAGCGGACCAACTCGCTTCGCTCAAACAAGACTTGCCCATTATAAAGGCGGCCATCCTTAGAGCTAGACGGCAGGCATCGAAAATAGAAAAAAGGCTCGAACAGGAAGAAGAAAAATGGAGGCGGAAAAAATTGGAATCGCCATAAAGTGTGCGATTTTTTATGTAAAAGACCAATACGGTCCAAGAAAAGAAGAGATGGGTCAGAGCAACTGATCAACAGTCAGTAGGCCTGTGAGAGAAAAGTCCTTATCCGTGAAGGCTTTGAGGGATCCACCGATGTAAAAAAACCTGTTTGCGTGGACCGTGGTTGGCCTGATCAGGATCTCAGATAGTTCTTGCAGCCAATAGAAGCAAAAAATATTGATAGGCAAGGAGGACTATTCCTCCGCACCAACCCCCCTAAGATACTCTGTGATTACAAATTCGTTTCGGCTAATTGCTATTCCTAATGGGGTTTGACTTTTTTTGTCCCTGACATTGGTCTCGGCCCCTGCCTCAACCAGAAAGCGAACTATCTCTATGTGATAATCGGATCTTGCTGCTTTGTGCAGCGGTGTTCCGCCGTCAATTCTCCGATGATTTAGATTAGCGCCAAATTTTACAAGGAGTCGGCATGCTTGGCTCTTTTTTCCGGCAATACAAAGGAACAAGGGGGTCTCTCCGCCTGCGTTTGTTACGTTTACATTCTTTCCTTGGTCCACATATTCTTCCAACTTAGATAGGTCACCTTGGCGTGCGGCAATATGAATGACCCGGTTTCCTCTTCCCCAATCATATGCGGATACTCCTACTATTGCTTCCCCTATCCCTCTCACGGCTTTAAAGACAGAATCATTAAATCCTAGAGAAGTAAATGCAGATAAATAAAACAAAGGAATGGGTAGTGTCAGTACGATCGCCGCCCAGAAAAGTGGTTTAGAGTGTTTGACAAGGTAAATGGCAAAAAAAGATAACCCTCCGATCACGGGAGAATAAATGACAAGTCCGATACCCCCTTGAGCATCGGCTTGAGCGAGCCAACACAGATAGAAAAAAATCAAATAACAGATTATTCCGGCAATCGCTGAGCAAGAAAGTCTAACGACTGTTTGCATTAGGCACCGATTCCTTTCTTAGAAAAAGCTTATCATGCTAATTCACCTTTCCGAATTCGGCTATATACTTCCACCGCGTCGTCGTCCACTTTTATGCCTGGACGCTCGGCCCAATGTGCGTTCGAACCTCGCTTCTTCACACCCGACACCCAATACGCTTCGCCCGTATGTTCATCGACGAAGTTTCCCCGTATTGCCTGCTTGCTTTTGTAAAGAGTTCGATTTCTATAGTAGACAGTCTTGCCAGTTTTCGAGAAGGTAACCCAGCCGATTCGCCCTTCGATTCCATCAAGCGTTCCATCCTTATTCTCGACATACATGAGTCTACGCGTCTCGCCACGATTTATTTGATTGCGTCTCATCCTAATTTGGGCCGGTTGATGCCCCACAGATACAAATCGACGGCTCGTAATGCTTCAATGAAAGAATATAGGCTTTTATCGGAACAGCAAGATGGGAAGTTGAAACGGTAGTAGGTCAGGCTGAATAGGAAACAGAGCAACTGATACAGAATCAGTGGGCCAAGACAAAAGAAGCGCAATGGTGGTTGCAATCAAGTCCGACGGAGTCATGTCCTTCAGGAGTAAGGTGATGAAAAGATATTTTTTCCCTCAATGAACTTGCCGGGTTTCGGCCCGGCAACATAGAAAATCTAATGGTAATGAGTGTTGGACTTACCAGTGCGGGGTATTTTCTTGCCAACGAGTTTTTACTGGCAAGCCCCATGATAGTTTCCCGATACATACCGGAAAGCTGAAAGGTCAGAACAAAAAATTCAGGGGGATCCAAGTTAGGTGAGGTAGAGCATTTTGAAAAAGGTCTGACGATTGTGGCCCGTGAAGCCTGCGAAGAATCTACCTCCCCTTACCCCTCCTTACAAAGGAGGGGGATACGAGAAAGATCGATTCTGCGCTGTATCCACACCAAAGTCGGAAAAGCCTCATTGAAATATCTTTCAATCCACATTATGCCTGCGTCTTCTCATCTTGAACCGGTCGAAATAATAACATCACATCCCCTGACTCTAGCCGCTGCCCATCCTGAAATTCCCACGGCGATAATATCGTCCCCTGCCGATAGACTCGAAGTAGAACATCTGGCTGCAAATCGCTGGCGGTCTTTCCCACATCTTCATCTTTCACGGCTTGCTCAACAATATTGACTTGCCCCCCAACGGTGAGAAAGTCTTCTAAATAATCGGCCAAATATTGTTGATCCACCGCTGCGGCCAACATATACCCCCCGTATGTCGCGGGAGAAATAATCGTTTGGGCTCCACCTTGGCGGAAGAGCTTCACATTTTCTTCTTCCTTGGCGCTCACAATCACCCGACAGTGCGTATTGAGATTTCGAACCGTTAATAAGATAAGCGCATTCGAGTCATCACGACCGGCGGCAATAATGACCGCTTTGGCACAGCTCAAAAAGGCGCCATGCTGTAAGAGACCTTCTTGTGTCGCATCCCCTTTGAGTGCCACCACCCCCAACTCTACTGCCGTTCGGACTCGATCATCGAGAGGATCAATGACCACAATAGATTCAGCATTGGTTCCTTTTGCTAATAATTCTTTGACGGCGGAATAGCCTGTGTGCCCAAACCCACACACCACAACATGCTGATCAAGATTCGATTGAAGTTTTGCCATACGAAATACCTCAGTAAATTGTCTTAACGCCAATTGATAGGCTGTTCCTAAAAATAGGATCCAGATAAAAATTCGAACGGGTGTCACTACAAGGGCATCGATCATTCTGGCTCGAGAAGTCACAGGCACGATATCTCCATACCCCACGGTTGTGACCGTGACCATGGTGAAATACACGACATCCGGAAAGGACATGTGTCCATCACTTTGATCGTTCAATCCCTCTCGATCCAGCCACAGGACCCCAATCAACAGGCTAAAGAGGAATACAACCATCCCTAGCCTGATCAACAGCGTGCGGACAGGATCCAAATCCGAAGGCATGTACACGACACGCCTTAAAAAAAGTGAGGATTTGGGTTTTGATTTAGTTTTAAAGGGAAAGGCCATATACGTTTTCTGTTGGGGATTCGTTTCGATACTGGGCCTGTTGAATATTTCTCACCAACAACCCATCTTTACTCAAGAAGGCTTCCATATAACTAGCCGACGGGAATGGTCAAAAAAGTACATAGAGATCGTGAGGGGTGAGGCGTAAAGAGTAATAACAGAGGAAGCTGGAACGAAAACCCATGGCGATCATGATTGTTTCCTGACCATGGTCTTTCTCCTTACTACTTACTTCTCATTTTTTACTGACTCAGAAAACGCCGCTGGCGGATTTTTTCAACATTCCCAGACTATCCTGTGAGTGGCCAGAATATGACTAACAAGGGAAGGGAGACTGCAAGAATCAAAATTTCCAGCGGCAAGCCCATGCGCCAATAATCCCCAAATCGATAGCCCCCGGGTCCCATGACTAATAAATTATTTTGATGCCCGATTGGTGTGAGGAACGCACAGGACGCTCCGATGGCCACGGCCATCAGGAATGGGTCGGCATTGAGGCCAAGGCTTTGCGCCACCGCGAAGCTAAATGGGGCCATCACCACTGCGGTTGCGGCATTATTCATGACATCTGACAACAACATGGTGAATACCATAATGAGACCGAGTAATAGAATTGGAGAATATCCAGTCGTCACATCAACAAGATATTGGGCCAGCACGGTCGTGGCGCCACTCTGCTCTAATGCTCGGCCAAGAGGAATCATGGCCCCTAATAACACCAAGACGGGCCAATCAATCACCTGATATACATCTCGTGGAGACACCACGGTCAGCAATACCATGCCCAAGGCGGCACCCATTAATGCAATCGGAAGGGAAACCAACCCCGTTAAGGCACTCACCAACGCCACACCAAAGAGACCACCAGCTACCAAGGCTTGACCAGGTTTTCCTAATTTAATGCCACGTTCGGCCAACGGCAAACATCCCAACGATCCAATCACTTCAAACACCTGGTCTTTGTCCCCCTGCAAGAGCAACACATCGCCAGCCTTAAATCGAAATTCTTTGAGTCGACCCCGATACGGAGTCCCTTGACGTGACACACCTAATAAGGAGACACCAAATCGACTACGAAGTTTTAATGTGCCAGCCAATCTCCCCACTAACCAGGAGCGGTCAGGAGGCACTACAGCTTCTAATAATATTTCATCTGGAGTCCCCTTGGGCTTTTTTGTCTCTAGCTCTTCCACTTCATCTTTTGATTGCGTGCCAGTCAATTCCAACCCCAATGCCGAGACAAACGTATTGAGCCCCTGTGGCCCTGCTTCCAACACCAAGACATCACCCACTTGAATCTCTTCCCGCCAGGCCGCCCCTCGAATAGAATGTTCCCCTCGAATGAGTCCAATGATTAACGCATCAGAATCTTCGGTCGCCGACTCTAATTCCGAAAGGGATTGACCAATCGCCTTGGACCCTTCGGGGACTTTGACTTCCGTGAGATATTCCTGGAGATGAAAGAGATCTTGCGGTGCATTTTTAGAACGGCGTGCCATGGGGATCAAATGCCAACCGATCAAAGCCACAAAAATAATGCCGGCCACCGCCACCACTCCGCCCACCGGTGAAAAATCGAACATGCCAAATGGCTGCCCGGTAATTTCTGCCCGGTAATTCGCAATGATGATATTTGGTGGGGTACCTATGAGTGTGGCCATTCCACCCAAAATGGTTCCGAAGGCTAAGGGCATGAGGACCACGGCAGGTGATCGCTTCGCATCGAGAGAGGATTGGATGGCCACCGGCATAAGCAAGGCCAATGCCCCAACATTATTCATAATGGTGGACAGCAACCCACCAACTGTGGATAACCCGATGACATGTAATGTGGGGGAGGACGTCATCCCTTTAATATAGTGGGCCAAGAATTCTACGGCTCCGGCATTACTCAACCCACGACTGATGATCAGCACCGCGGCGACGGTCACCACAGCAGGATGGCCAAATCCTAAGAAGGCCTCATTGGCAGGAACAAAACCGAGCAGTGTTGCAATGAGTAACCCCGCCAGCGCGACAAGGTCATACCGCCAGCGTTCCCACACAAAAAAAGCGACGAGAGTACCCAGAAGGCTAATAAGAAAGAGTTGGTCAGTTGTCACCGACTGGTAACATCCTTAATGGCAAAGTGGAGCTGTTGAATACTTCTCAAAGATCGCTCGTAAATGTTGCAGGAAATTGTGTTGTCAGCAGCTGACGGGAATGGTCAAAAAAGTCACCCAGCAAGGCCGCAGCCGTTTTGGCGCGCGGAGCGTAGTTCCAGTACGTGAGCACGGTAAAATGGCGAGAACGCCGCTGGTGGCTTTTTTCAACATTCCCAAAGTTGAATGGGGAAAGAATTTCATGTGATGAGAACGTAGAGGGGAACTTGTCGCATCACTTCCAGAAGAATCACGACTGTGATTTAAGCAGGATCGGATGACAAATTCAAACTTTCTGCGAGAGCAGAAAGAGAAGAAACAACAATTGAGAGGGAGTCACACGGGTGAAGACCGTCTTCAACTCGCGACTCGATACCTATCGAACGCGTTTGAGATATGTCAAAAGAGCCAAAAGCATGATCATAATTTTGACGGGTACCTCACATCTCATCTCATAGAAACAGTCATCCGACCGTAAATATGTTTCATCCCTGAGACAGTCTGTCCTGAATGCCTGATATCTCAGGCACTCATACTACGCCGTTAATCGAGCAACCGGAGTGCGAGGTGCTCTTCGTAACCGCTTCCGAAACGGCAACACTTGCGCCTGTACTGGAGTGGTTCGATGCTGATTGATGACTGGATCTAAAAGATTCCCACACATGACGCATCGGTACGCTCGAATCCAGAGCTCCCCCATGCCACCCTTCACATCCAAGCAATCATCAACCACCATCAGTCCATTACATCTTGCACAATTCATAACTCTCCTCCTTGTGAAAGCCTCCTGCTCCCGCTGTTCTCAATAGATGAGTGTGTGCATCATGCATGCCACAGAAATTGTGGCACTCACAAACAACTGAAAAATGTGGAGTGTATGACGGCGGAAAAAGAAGAGAGGAAAGAATATCTGTGTATTAATGTTTGGAGTCTACAACATTTTGTAGAAGAAAAAAAGAGGCAACATGCATTTTGTGGGTTTACAAGAAAAGAAGGATGTCTCGCCATCACGACATATTTTAGGAAACACCTTCAAGCCATCGGCACGTTCACATTGATTCCTTACTCCCTTCGCTTGATTGTACAAAGATTGTGGTGTGATCTGTCAGACCTGATAGAATTTTGACATGGCTCTGTCATCGCACAGGATGAAGTCCGGGACCATCGGGAAGTCCAGTCGTCTTAAACATGAGCACGTCAAAGGTGCTACCTAAACTCGCTGGCTTGGTCAAGATATCAACTTCCTGCTGTCTGGAAAGAGAATCCTTTCCGGTCGCAATATAATCCTGGATACCAAGATTCGTCAGCCATGTTCCTTGAGAAGTCGAACCCGCGAACTCAAAGCCTAAGGCACTTGCCTCTGACATGACTGCGGTAAAATCGACATCGACAGTCAAATCTTGTTGTCCAATAGCAAAAAACGGGTCGTGTATCTGTTGCTGTTGATAATACGAACGTAATGTTCCATTTCGATGATGGTATGAATAGATATTTGACGCCTTGTCACCGTAGTCAACAAAAATGATGTATCCCGGATCAACCACTCGCTTCAGTTCTTGAAGAAAAGGCTGTATGTCCAAGCACACTTCTGCAACATGCCCACGGCCAAGATGAATGTGTTCGTTTCTTAATCGCTGCAATAAGGCTGGCGTCGAAACATCTCCTGTTTGGTCACAGAATTCTCCCTCTTCATCTACGTCCACGAATAATTCGCACACCTCCTCGTTAGCCAAGCCCATGACCCGGTGGACCGGCAACGCATCCAACACTTCATTGCCAAAGACTATTGTCGGAGTAGGCGCAAGCCCTTTTAACGTCTCTACGGACTTTAACCCCTTTTGTGTTTGTTTTTTTCGAAAGCCTGGACTTGTTTCACATACAAGATAGTCATGAGGGATGGTGAGGAACGAACGAATGCATGCCCCTAATTGACCGGTCCCTCCCCCGAGTTCGATCACTCGAACTGAGCCACTCATGATTTTGGCAGCCTGCGTTATCGCTTGAGCCACCCCAAACCCAAACGCTGTAAATTTGGCACTCGTGTCAAAAGGTCCATCAGAGCTCCCAATGGAGGGCGCTTGGGTATAGAACCCATAGATCTCATGAAAAAGCGCGAGGGACATGAAATCTCGAAAGGTCATCGGACCTTCAGCGCGAATTTTTTCCTTTACTATGTTGGAAAGTTCTGTGGAAATCCGATTCACGGTTTTATCCTAAAAGCAATAGTTGCGCGTGGAAAAGCTGTGAAAATTTGTGTCGTCAGCAACTGACGGGAATGGTCAAAAAAGTCACCCAGATATCATGAGGAGTCAGGTGCAAGTAGTATAACCGAGGAAGCGAGAACGAAAACCCATGGCGCTCATGATTGTTTCCTGACCATGGTCTTTCTCATTACTACTCACTTTTCACTGACTCAAAGAACGCGGTTGGTGGATTTTTTCAACATTCCCATTCAAGGTCTCGTGAGTATCTGTCAGACATTGACTCAGACACGCTAAGAATCAAAGACGGCAGGAATGAAATAAAGACAAAAAAAGGGTGCCAAGCTTGGCACCCTTTTTTCTAAAACCTAAAAAAGAATTCTTTAATTCATTTTCGTTGAAGTAGCCCCAGCTGGATTGATAGGAACCTTGTTCATAGTGTCAGTTTCTGGCAAACGACCGGCACCCATGGATTTTTTAATCCGAGCACGATTCGCATCGCTGACATCATTCATGGCCGCTTTGGTTCCAGCTTCCTGAGAAACCTCCAACGTAGCACCACCAACTGCATTTGATTGTCCTGGATCATTTGCCGTTGATTGGCCAGTTACAGGAGATTTCCCTTTGGCTGGGTATCCAGGATGAGCTGGTGGCTTTGCCTGAGCAAACGCCATTGAGACGACCAAACAACTGGCAGCCACCGTTCCAAGAATAATTCCAATCGCTTTCATAAGACCGCTCCTTTGTTAGTTATAACGGGTTAACAATAGAAAATGGTCACAATGTATTCATGTGATCTTCAAATTTCAATGGAAGAGCGGAATCTTAGGCAGA
>JAJDBS010000253.1 GCA_029261235.1 Nitrospirales bacterium | reverse complement strand
TTCTGGTGCCAAGAGATCCATGGTCCCAATAATCTGCGCGAACACACCACCTCGATCAATATCCGCCACAAGAATCACCGCCGCATCGGCCATCTCCGCCACTGGCCAATTCACGATGTCTCGATCTCGTAGATTCATCTCCGCCGCACTCCCCGCACCTTCAATCACGATCACCTCATGATTCTTCGCCAGCTCTTCATAGCTGCTCTTCACGAACTCCCACAGCACCGCCTTTTTAGCAAAATAGTCTTTCGCCTCCTGACATTCCCATACTTTTCCTTGCACGATGACCTGAGACCGAGAATCTGCTTCGGGCTTTAAAAGAATCGGATTCATTCCCACGTTTGGCGTCAGTCCGCAGGCCTGAGCTTGGAGGACTTGCGCACGCCCCATCTCTCCTCCATCAGGTGTCACAAATGAATTCAACGACATATTTTGGGCCTTAAACGGCGCCACGTCGTTTCCAGCCCGATACAGCAGCCGACAGATGCCCGCTGCAATAAGACTCTTCCCCACATCCGACCCAGTACCCAGTATGGCTAAAGCTTTTTTCATAATTCCCCTGAAATAATTTATGAGAGATCACACATCCTTATGTACAAGTGATGGTTTTGGCGCAAATCAGCATCCGCATGCCTGGGGTTTTTAGAGATGCCTTAAGTGAGAAAGTAGAAAGAAAGGATCACGCCAAGGCTAAGATGAAATATCTGGCTTAGGCGATGATTTGATAACATGGCTTGAAGTTTTCTTGATCGATTTTCATGCGACGTTGATTCACGAAAGATTGAAGAAGTTTATCCATCAATTTCATAATGGCACGATCACCATGAATTTTGAATGGACCTCCTTCTTCAATGGCATTAAGCGCATGAGGCTTTACATGGCCTGCCACGATGCCGGAAAAAGCTCGTCGTAAATTCGCCGCTAACAAATGGATGGGTTGGTCTGCATGAAGGTCTAATTGTGCCATTGATTCATGCGTGGGCTCAAACGGTTGTTGAAACTCATGGTCTATGGTGAGGTGCCAATTAAAGTAGAAGGCATCATGAGTTTTCTTCCGAAATTCCCGAACCTGTTGAATTCCCGTCGTCATCTCAGAGGCCCCGCGCTTGGGGTCATCAATGATGATCTGATAGCGTTGCGCAGCTATTGGGCCCAGTGTTTGCTTGATAAAGGCATCAATTGTATCAAAATACTCCGCACTCTCCTTTGGCCCCATAAAGATAAGTGGAAAGGGCACTTCTTCGTTGTCTGGATGAAGCAGAACGCCGAGTAGGTAGAGAATTTCTTCTAGAGTCCCCGCCCCGCCAGGAAACACAATAAACCCATGGCCAACCCGCACAAACGCTTCAAGACGTTTTTCGATATCCGGCAAAATTACGAGTTCATTCACAATGGGATTCGGAGCTTCTGCTGTAATGATGCCGGGTTCCGTTAAACCTAAATACCGTCCATTCTTTATCCGTTGTTTCGCATGTGCGAGAGCGGCCCCTTTCATGGGCCCCTTCATCGCCCCCGGTCCGCAGCCAGTACAAATATCCATTCCACGTAACCCAAGTTGATGTCCTACTTCTTTGGTATAGCGATACTCGACCTCCCCGATTGAATGGCCACCCCAGCACACCACGAGATGTGGATCCTCAACAGCCTGCATAATTTCAGCGTTGCGTAAAATATGGAAAACCGCGTTGGTGATGCCATTGGATGTCGTTAAATCAAATTTTGTATTGTGTTGAATTTCGTTATGAACATAGATGATGTCGCGCAAGACAGAAAAGAGATGCTCTTTAATACCTTGGATGAGTTCCCCATCGACAAATGCCCTGAACGGGGCATTGGTGAGCTCAAGCTTCACTCCACGATCACGTTGCACCAAGGCAATATCAAAATCGACGTACCGAGCAAAAAAGGCTTTGGTGTCATCCGTGTCATTCCCACTGGTCAAAACCGCTAACGCGCTGTTCCGAAATAAGTCATGGAGCCCCCCCTGGCTGGTTTCCCGAAGTTTCTCCACTTCCTGCTGCGACAACATATGCATGGACGTATCTGGAGTCACGCTGGTAGATACACCACGACCCGACGGAGTTTGTTGCAATGTCATGGATTTCATATTTTTATCAAAAACAGAAGGATAGTTACTCCAAGCAATGACACGAACGTGTATTCCTCACCACAAGACCTCGAACAGACAGAATCTTCATACTTCCCGTTTCAGACGTTCTCAAGATTCTGGTTTGAGCTCAATTTATGGGCTATCCAAGAAATTCAAGGACTGTCATTCTGTTTTGTTGACACATCCTTAATCAATCAACAATTGACTCCAATAATCATCGAAACCATGCACTTCACGAGTAGCACCCATCTGATTAACAAGAGGTAAACCCTGATTGGCCCAGGCAAAAATAGACCCTTGCAAATTTGCGACCTCGCGCACACCAAGGTCTCGTAAATCCTGTGCCAGAATGGCAGAGCGATAGCCAACGGAACAATAGACAACGACGTCTTTCTCTGATTCGAGAGCAAGCTTCGCAATGGCTTGCGGATCCGTCATATTCTGCGCCCCTAGAATATGACTCACGGCATACTCCTCAGGCTCTCTCACATCAACAATGAGCAAATCGTCGCCCTTTTCTTGTTTGTCAAGAAATTTTGCGATGGAAATATGTTCCACATCAGAAAATTTCTCTGCGATCTCGGTGTTGATTCTCTGCCAACTGACGACTTCACGTTGACAGGCTGCAATACTGCCGACGAGTAATAAAAAAATAATAACTTTCATACGCGTATGTCGAGAACTCTCAACAAATCGACAATCATCTGTACGTCATCAAAAATAAGCGTCCATCATCCGCACAGAGGAAATCCTCGAATTCGCGACAGGACTTTCCAGCATCCTGGCGTCGTCAACTATCACCTATGTGGCTGGCCATACAAAGCAGCAAGACGCTGAACAAGCACATTCTTGCTTACTGTATCTATCCCCCTCTGCCCATCGACGAAAACCACAAAAAACCCTTATCACGCATCTAGAATTATTGAATTCATCTTCGCCAACTCATCACAGAGAACTTCCAAGATCCATAGGCGCTCCCGTCATTATATACCGTATGATTTCTAAACACTTCTTTTATCATGACACAACCCAAAAATGAATCATTGACAGAAATGACGGCCAAATCAATCTCATGAGGGTAGGAAAGAAGAACGGGAAGAAGACTCAAACTTTCAGGGCGTGGTCATATGGCGGATGATTTTGCCTTCCACCATGTAGACGACGAGTTCGGCGACATTGGTGGCATGGTCGGCAATACGTTCAATATATTTGGAAATAAAGGACAGGCGTATGGCTCGGGAAATCGTCTGAGGGTTTTCCATCATATAGGACAAGAGTTCGCGAAATATTTGTTCATTTAAGTCATCAACTCTGTCATCGTCCTCAAGGACTTTTCGAGCGAGTACTGAATCTCCACGAACAAACGCATCAAGGGCTTCTCCAACCATTTTTATGGCATGATCGGCCATGAGTGGAATATCGATATACGGTTTCAATTGAGGCTCTTCGTTCAACTCAATGGCCCGTTCACAGATATTTTCGGCTAAGTCGCTCATTCGTTCCAAATCTGATGAAATTTTCATAGCTGTGGTAATAAAACGAAGATCCCGTGCGGCGGGTTGCTGTAAAGCCAAGAGTTCAAGACAAGCTTCATCTACCGCCACATCCATCGTATTGACCTGACGATCATTTTCAATCACGGTTTTGGCTAAAACATCGTCTCGGTCAAGTAATGCTTTAAGCGCCTGTCGGATCTGGCTTTCCACCAATGATCCCATACGTAATATCTTTTGCTTAAGCTCAGCTAAGTCTTCATCAAACCGTCTTTGTATAGACATGGCGCATTCCTCTTCTCTGGCGATCAGCCAAACCGACCGGTGATATAGTCTTCTGTTCGAGACTCGGATGGATTGGTAAAGATCGTTTTCGTATCATCATACTCAATAAGTTCGCCCAATAAAAAAAATCCTGTCAAATCAGAAACACGTGAGGCTTGTTGCATATTATGAGTCACGATGACGATGGTCAAACGTTCTTTGAGGGTGTGAAGGAGCTCCTCAATGCGACCGGTAGAAATCGGATCAAGTGCCGAACAGGGCTCGTCCATCAAGAGGACGTTCGGATTCACAGCTAAGGCCCTGGCAATACAGAGTCGCTGTTGTTGCCCGCCCGAGAGACTTAAGGCACTTGTATGTAGACGATCTTTTACTTCCTCCCACAGCCCCGCGCCTTTTAAGCTTGTTTCAACAACCTCATCTAACGTCGCCCGCTTTCGTACATTCTGTAATTGTGGTCCAAAGGCCACATTTTGCCAAATCGACTTTGGGAACGGATTCACCTTTTGAAACACCATCCCGATACGAGTCCGAAGATCAGTCACATCAACGTCAGGATCATAAATATCATGTCCTTCGAGAAGGATTTTTCCTTCAATTCGTGTCCCATCCACTAAGTCATTTAATCGATTCAGGCAACGAAGTAAGGTTGATTTACCACAACCCGATGGTCCAATAAACGCGGTGACTTTGTTCGCTGGAATATGCATATTCACATTGCTCAACGCCTGAACCGACCCATAGAAAAAATTCATACCCTGAATAGCAATTTTAGGATTATTGCTAGTTAATGGATTGCCCATTGGTTCCATCTGTTCGTCCTTCATCGATTTTTGATCGTTCGAAATGTGCTTCACAAACACCGTCGATAATGGAGGCTTACTGTTCTGATCCAATGGTCCATTAGAAATCACAGGATCGGAAATGCTTTGCATGATTGTACCTTATTTAGACGGAGGAACCAGCGTAGCGTTTCCGCATACGCGTTCGTATCATAATGGCCGCCAGATTCAAAAGAATGACGACGAGAACAAGGATGAATGTGGTCACATAGACCATGGGCTTCGCGGCTTCCACGTTGGGAGATTGAAATCCCACATCATAAATATGAAATCCCAAGTGCATAAATTTTCGATCCAAGTGGAGAAATGGGAAGAAGCCATCTACCGGTAGCGATGGAGCCAATTTCACCACACCGGTGAGCATAAGCGGCGCCACTTCCCCAGTCGCGCGGGAAATCGCCAAGATCAGACCGGTCAAAATACCAGGCATCGCACAAGGAAGCACCACATGCCATAACGCCTCGAATTTCGTGGCTCCAAGCCCCAACGAGCCCTCACGATACTCACGTGGAACCGCCGATAACCCTTCCTCTGTCGCAACAATCACCACAGGGACAGTCATCAGCGCGAGCGTTAAGGACGCCCACAGCATACCTCCCGTCCCAAATGTCGGATTGGGTAACGCTTCCGCAAAGAATAATTGGTCCAACGTTCCCCCAACCGCATACACAAAAAAACCTAACCCAAACACCCCGAACACAATCGAAGGCACTCCGGCCAGATTATTCACCGCGATACGAATCATCCGCGTCACCATGCCTTGCTTCGCATATTCTTTCAAATAAATAGCGGCCAAGACCCCAAAAGGCACCACCGCAATGCTCATGATCACCACCATCAAAACCGTGCCAAAGATGGCTGGGAAAATCCCTCCCTCTGTATTGGCTTCTCGAGGTTCTTCGCTCAAAACTTCCCAGAAATTTTGCACATACATGAAAAGTTTTTCATAAACTCCCATGCCATTAGGTAACCAGAACTTGACTAATGACCCAAATTGAAAGGTTTTCTCTTCTCCGGCCACATCGACAACTGTGATCCGAAATTGTTCGAGTTTTTCATATAACGCAATAAGAGCAGCATTTTGAATCTCATACAAGGCTTCGAGTTCTTGTACCTTCGATTCAATCATCGCCCGTTCGTCCACTCCTGTTTCACCACTCAACTCCAAGGCACGAAGCTGCAAGCGGGCTTGCTCTATAGAATGATTCAGTTCACCAATCTCGTCATGTTCAATATCGTGAATTTGGCCTTGAATACGATTCGTTCGTTCTAGCAGGGGCAACAAGACGGCCATTCCCTTTTCGTGTCCAGAGGCCACAAGAGTTTCGCCTTCAAGAATCTCTTTGATTCGTCCATAAAAGTTCCCCCATTCCCGCCGTTCAAACGCCACCACATCAGGCGGATAGTCTTCATGCGCTACGTCAGCTTGATCCACCCATCGAAAATCCAATCCATACAGATCTCGATTGCCGACCTTGAGTTGAACGCGTTCATGGCCTTTCGGTTTTTCGACAGATTCAGAATCTGGAATAACTTCTGTCGCGACCCACTCTCCCAGCACGAGGCTGCCATCATTCATCGTCAATTGAATGAGATCTTTTGGCCAAAAATAGCCCATCCCATTGATTAAGATTAGGGTCAGTAATCCCCCGATCATGAGTAAGGACACACTCAGCGCCCCGCCACACAACCAAATGAACAGCGAGCCTGAATCCAGAAACTTCTTTAAAGAGAATCGATGCATGTTTTTAGTTTTACTCTTAGCGTTCCACGACTAACTTCTTACTTTTCACTTCTTCCTAAAACTGTGAATATTTCTCACGAAGCCGTTGGCGAACCAATTCAGCTATCGTATTAATCCCAAACGTAAAGGCAAAGAGAATCAGGCCAGAGAGAAATAGCACGCGATACAGTGTTCCTCCGTGAGGGGCTTCAGGCATTTCTACCGCAATATTGGCCGACAACGTTCGAAACCCATTAAACACACTCCAATCTAAAATTGGGGTATTGCCCGTTGCCATCAAGACAATCATGGTTTCGCCAACAGCACGTCCAAAGCCAATCATTAACGCCGAAAAAATACCTGGGCTGGCAGAGATCAACACAAGGCGAGTGAGCGTTTGCCATTGAGTGGCTCCAAGGGCAAGAGAGCCGGCAACAAGATGTCGTGGCACATTAGAAAGAGAATCTTCCGCTATACTAAAAATAATGGGGATCACCGCAAATCCCATGGCAAAACTAATCACGATGGCATTACGTTGGTCATAGACCAATCCAAAATGATCGGTAAGCCATTGTTTGTAATTTCCTCCGAACACAATCGTTTCGATGGAGGAGTTCAACGCGAGACACATTCCAACCGTTCCCACGACCGCAACCACGATGATCAACAAATCCACACCATATTTATCCAGCCCACCCAGAGAACGAGGTAACATCTGCCAAAGCAGGCATACCAACCCAATCATCACCGGTATCATAAGAGCCCCCGCTACCACCGCTGGAAAAATCTTCTCTAATAACGGGGCAAACCAGAGGCCCGCCAAAAAGCCTAAGACCACAGACGGAAGGGCCGCCATGATTTCAATACTGGGTTTAATGATGGCTCGGAGATGCGGATGCATGAACATGGCCGTATAGACAGCACCCATGATTGCCAACGGAACAGCCAAAATCATGGCATAAATTGTTCCCTTCAATGTTCCAAATATGAGCGGCATCATGCCAAACTTGGGTTCAAATTCATCAGATCCGCTGGAGGATTGCCAAATCAGTTCAGGATCTTCATACCCTTCATAGGTGACCGGAAAAAATAACGATTGAAACGTAATTTCTGGATGAGGGTTGTCGATCGAAAATGTTCGCAAGTGTCCATCCGCCCCCAACCAGGTCCCACCATCAGCCTTCGGTGAAAAACGAAGCGCGTGTGTCTCGGATGAGACCGAGTCAAATTCCAAAATCGTCTGGCCTGTCGTCGCATGATGAAGAATCACGTGCCCTTGACTATCAGCTGTCAAAAACCCTTTATCTCGCTGAGAGGGCGAAATGGCCTGGACGACTCCATTATGGGCTTGAAACGTCGAGACTTTTCGGAATGGCTCCATAGACCGCGCCTGCCGTTCATCCATGGGAACCCAGGTCATCACCTGCCCGACTTCAGTCCCAACAACAAGTGTTCGCTCACCATTCAAATACGTTAAGGCTGTCACCGCTTCTCCTGATTCGCCAACTGGAACTCGACGAACCTTCGCTTCGCCTCCATCCTGTAACGTCCATTCTAAAAGTTCACCCTGCTCGGTCCCTGCAACCAGACGCTTCCCAAATCCATCTAAGACCAGATGCGTCATGTTCACCTGTTCGGGGACTTCCAACTGTCGTTGCGTGACAATGGCTTCATCCGAGAAAGAAAAATCTCCGGGCTCGTCTATCAAGGTCAGCCATAACTGACCAGTACGCGTCAGGGCGGCGATCATCTGTCGCTCATCCTGCTGCGAATGGGCATGGCGCACCAATTCCTCTCCACTCGGAATCACCCGAATGGGTTCTTTCATCTGGCTCGTCGGCACAATTGTTCGCGTATCCCCCTCAAAGACTGGTTGAAAAAATATCGTGACCGGTACCACAAAGCCTTCTTGCGTCGCGACGCTCACTCGGTTTCCTCTTTGCCCAATCAAGACTGAAGACTGCACGGTTCCTGAAATCTCAAGCTCCCCTCCTATTTCGGGAACAGGCTCGCCCTGAGGCATCCGCAAGAATTGCAACTGTTTTTGCATAAGCACAAATGCCACTTCTTGATATTCGTCTGATCCAATGACCGTGGCTTCTCTCGTGACTCCCTTTTCCTTCTCGACTTGCACGCTGGACAACACATTTCCACTCGTTGACCGAAACAATGGGATCACTTCCCACATCAAGTAGAGAAAAATCCCCAAAATACTGATAATCGTGGCTATACCCCCAACCCAGACCACGATACCTGCTGAGCGATCCACGGTATGCCGCAGACGTCGATGTGTTGTTCGTGTCTTTCGCGTCGCCCATTGTCCAGACGCTGAGAAAATTTCTTTACCAGAGATGGGAAGAGATTTGGGAGTATTCATTCTCAAAGAACAATTCAAATGATGCGGATGATAAACAAGCCACTCCTTCGTGACTTTACGAGGGAGTGGCTCACAGGGTTGCTAAAAATCCTATTCAAAATTCCCACGTTGTTTGGCAATGAGATTAGCACTTAACGGGAAATATCCGTCTTTGATCACGACGTGTTGACCTTCACGACTATACACGAAATTCAGGAATTCTTTGACAATCGGAGACAAGGGTTTATTCGGAGCCTTGTTCACATAGACCAACAAAAAACGCGCCAGAGGATAACTTCCCTTTGACGCATTCGCAAAGGTCGGTTCGACAAAAGTTCCTCCGTCCTTCATGCTCAACGGAATGGCTCGGACCCCCGACGTGCGATATCCAATGCCACTATATCCCAACCCCGCACGATCTTCGGTAATCCCCTGTACGACGGACGCTGAACCAGGCTGCTCCTTCACTTGATCGCGATAATCGCCATTCTGCAACACTTTCTTTTTGAAAAAACCATAGGTCCCTGAAGCCGAATTCCGTCCATACAAACTAATGGGCATCTTAGTAAAGGCACCGTTCATCCCCAAGTTCCCCCATGTTGTGATGTCATCCTTGTGCCCCTGACGACGCGTTTTTGAAAATGCGGCATCCACCTGCGCCACGGTCATACCTTTTATCGGATTATCCTTATTCACATAGACCGCCAACGCATCAATGGCCACAGGAAACGCAGTCGGTTTATATCCAAACTTTGCCTCGAAGGCATCCATTTCCTTGCCCTTCATTTTCCGAGACATCGGTCCCAATTGAGCCGTTCCTTCAATCAAGGCTGGCGGCGCTGTACTTGATCCCTTGCCTTCAATTTGAATTTTCACATTCGGGTATTTCTTTCGAAAACCTTCAGCCCAAAGCGTCATCAAATTATTGAGCGTGTCTGATCCAATACTATTGATATTGCCTGAGACTCCGCTCACTCGTGTATAATTTTTCCATTTTGAGTCATCCAGTGATTCTTTCGCCCAGGCTGAAGAAGAAGATAATCCAGCAATTCCATCCCAACCGATCAACAGGCCTAGCATGACGGCCAACATCCCCAGCATTCCTTTTCTCAAATTTCTCTTCATCAATACATCCTCCTTCAAGTGAAGTAAAAATTATACCTTTTCTAAATTTCCCTCATGTAACAGCAATGTTACGGATGTGTTAATTGAAAGCGTTTCTCCTGTTTACATCAACACTAGGCTATCAACGGCAACCATTGACTTCCGTCCAGCCATTTCAATCTAGCAAACGCCTATTGCTGCCCTGTTGAGCTCAAGTTACAGCTTTGTAACGTTTTCAAATCTACCCGCAAGTCAACCCGAACAGCTTAGGTTTGTTCAGCACATCAAGAAGCTAGATACCTTGTACAAATGAAGGAAAACGGGCATAGAGCCGCGAACTTAGGTCACAGCGAGATTTTGTCGATATGAAGAAAGGGGCATAGAAGGGCTCATGGAGTCCTCCTTAATCCGAACTATGCTTGAACCTTGGAAGCTTGCCAGACTGTATGTCCTTTACCACTCGTCCATGAATACTATTTCTCCATCCAATTACCACTGAACATGACCGGCAATCCTATGCATTTGGGCCTCATTCTTATGGCGATTGAGCGCTCTCCAGAAGTGGACGGGCTTATTCGCAGCTTCTCCGCCTACGGATTTGAATTGAGGCTTGTCCCTGATGGCGAAACGGCACTCCTCTTCAGTCAAGAGCTCAACCCAGATTTAATTTTCCTTGATGTCTCCCTTCCTGGCTTGAGTGGATTTGATACATGTCTAAGACTCAAAGAACTAGACACGACCAAGGATACTCCAGTCATTTTTGTCACCACTCCATCAGACAGGGCGAGTACGGTGAACGGATTTTCTGTTGGTGCAGTGGATTATGTGACGAGGCCATTTCAACTGGAAGAAGTCATTGCACGCATCACCACGCATTTAAAAATTAGGAACCTCCACGTCCTGTTGGAAGAAATTATATCCAATCTTCAAGAAGAGGTGGCCGAACGTCAACGTACAGAAGAAGCATTACAAGAATCGATGCAACTGGTTCAACAAGCCAATGATCGCATGAAAAATGATCTCGCCGCCGCAGCACGTGTCCAACAAGCACTCTTACCAGAAATCCTTCCAGTACTCTCAAACGCCTCATTTGCCTGGACGTATAAGCCCTGCTCAGAATTAGGTGGGGATTCGTTAAACGTGTTTCAGCTTGATCCTGACCATGTAGGGCTCTACGTATTAGATGTCAGCGGACATGGAGTCTCCGCATCACTTCTTTCAGTCACCCTCAGCCGTGTGTTAATCCCTCGGCGCGACCCCTCTTGCCTTTTTATCAAAGCCAACCGGGCACCTGAAGCAGACACGCTGGTTTCTCCTGCGGACATCGCCTCTCGGTTAAATCGCATGTTTCCGATGAGCGAGGACGGGCGCCAATATTTCACTTTAATCTACGGAATATTGGATACGCGAAACGGCATGTTTCGATACACCTGTGCCGGCCATCCACCTCCCCTCTACCTTGCGCCCGATCAACCGGCAATCCCCTGTGAAATTGGAAATGTCCCGATCGGTCTTTTCGAAGACATTCACTATGAAGAAGGAACGATCCAATTGCAGCCAGGTGGACGCCTATTCTTGTATTCGGACGGGGTACTCGAAGCCAGGAATGCTTCAAAGGAATTTTTCGGGGAAGCTCGATTGCAAGAAACCCTGGAAGCAACACAGTCATCGCCGTTACAAGTCAGCGTCGATTCAATCATGAACGCGGCGTTAGATTGGACTGGAACCCATCATGCGCAAGATGATTTATCCATCCTCGCCTTTGAATGGACCTCTCGCAAGGACGAGCTGGTAGACAATCCGAACAAAGAAGTGATTCTTGCGCATCAGTTTCCTGCCCACGCGAAAGAACTTGGCCCCATGCGAGCCATGACCAGAACGGCCCTCAATAATCATAGTTGGCGCTCCGATATAGTAGAAGATATTGTGCTGGCTATTGACGAAGCATGCCAAAATATCATTCGTCATGCCTACCATGGGGAATGCGATGACCCGATCCTTTTACGCATCAAACTCAACAACCATGCGTTGGTTGTCGTGCTCGAAGATCAGGCCCCAACCGTCAGCCCCGATTGCATGAATCCTCGCGCATTGGAAGATATCCGGCCTGGCGGCCTAGGTTGCCATTTTATTCGCCAAGTGATGGACACCGTCTCCATCGAACCATCGTCAACGGGTCAGGGTAATATTCTGCGGATGAGCAAAAACGTCTACTCTCCGCCAACATTTCAGTGACATCTATGGAACATCACATCCGTGAAGAACAGGGCTATCACATCGCAAGTCTGACAGGAGAAATCGACCTAGAGACTTCCCCTCAGGCTCGGAAAATATTACTCGATACCGTCGACCATTGCGAAAAAATCCTCATTGATATGGCATCCGTGACCTATCTTGATAGTTCCGGCATCGCCACTCTCGTCGAAGCTTTCCAACGAGCGAAAAAGAATGGGAAGCACATGGCATTTATCTATCTAAGCCCAGCCGTGCTTCGCGTGCTGTCCCTGGCCAGACTCGACAAAGTGTTTGCCATCCATGCAGATATTGAAAGCGCAATCCATGCTGAGCCCTGATCGTCCACTCCCACGTATTCTTCAAAAAATAGAAACCTTAGGGCGCGTAACCACCAAATGGGTTGACACGTTGGGGTTTGGAGCATCCCTACTCTATCAATCGATCTTTTGGATCTGCTTGGGAGGTCGCCGAAAGCAGCAGGTTCGCCTCGAGCCAGTCATCTCACAAATGGTAGAAGTCGGCATTCTGGCTTTGCCGATTATTTCACTCGTTTCCGTGACGATCGGACTGATGCTCGCCATTCAAGGGATCAATGCGTTGAAAGATTTTGGTGCGCAGCATCAAGTCACCTATGGCGTCGCCTTATCCGTCGTCCGAGAATTCGCCCCATTGATCACAGGAATACTCATTGCTGGCCGATCAGGCTCGGCGTTTGCCGCTCGCCTGAGCACCATGACCATCAATAGTGAAATTGATGCCTTACGGGTCATGGGCATTAATCCTGTTCGATTTCTCGTGGTTCCCAGTCTCGTCGCCATGATGATCATGGTCCCATCGCTGACCCTGTGGGCGGATTTGCTCGCACTGCTTGGAGCCGGTCTCTATATTTCGACGGATCTTGGCATTTCAATGGCAACCTATATGGCTCAAACAGTCACATATCTCGGAACCGACGATGTCTTGCACGGCTTAGGGAAAAGTCTGGTCTTTGGTGTGTTGATCACAATTATCGGCGTAGTCAATGGATCATCCGTAACTGGTGGAGCAGAAGGCGTCGGAAAGGTGACAACTCGCGCAGTCGTACATTCCATCTTAGCCATCATCTTGGCCGACCTTCTCATTGTGTTTCTGCTCACTCGTTAATTGAACCATGGCCCCCTCTCATCCCATGATTGAAGTCACGGACCTCACCACTCATTACGGTTCTCGAAAAATTTTGAATACCATTTCGCTCACCGTCAATAAAGGGGAAATCATGGTGATCATGGGTGGTAGCGGTTCAGGCAAAAGTACCTTATTGCGCCACTTAATCGGACTGGAGCACCCGAGCGGAGGAAGTATCACACTCTTAGGCCAAAACATTGCTCGAATGACTGAACAAGACATGACACAGTTTTATCGAAAATTAGGAGTCGCCTTTCAAAGTGGCGCATTGTTGAGCTCGATGACGGTGGGAGAGAACATCATGCTCCCTTTACGAGAACACACGAAACTCGATCAAAAGACTATGGAAATCATGGTCCGGCTCAAACTTGAAGTTGTCAACTTGGCAGGCTTTGAAGATTTGATGCCGTCAGAACTTTCTGGCGGAATGTTGAAACGCGCAGCTTTCGCTCGAGCAGTGATTATGGATCCCGTCCTCCTGTTTTGCGACGAACCTTCGGCAGGGCTCGACCCCGTCGTGGCCTCAGCATTAGACGAACTTATACTTCGACTCAGAGAAGCACTCGACATGACCATCGTCGTCGTCACGCACGAACTAGAAAGCGCCTTCCGAATCGCTGATCGCATTACCGTGTTGGATAAAGGCGACATTTTGACCATTGGATCCGTAGAGGAAGTCCGTGCCTCTGACAACAAACGTATCCAAGACTTGTTGAACCGAAATTTTGAGGAAGAGATCCTCAACCCAGATGAATACCTCGCTCGCCTCACAGGAGAAACCGAAGAGATGTTGAGCTATGTATAGCCGCGTGACAGATCACTCACTAATATTTTTGAGAAACGCATGAGAGATTCTCGAAAAAATTATCTGGCCGTCGGAGTCTTTGTGCTGACAATGTTGACCGTGCTTGTGGTCTGGCTCACTGTACTTTCTGGCGGCACACAAACCACTAAGCCCTATTACATGGAGTTTGACAATGTCATTGGACTATCGCGAGGTGGCCAAATCTTGTTCGAAGGCTATCCGATTGGCGCCATCGAGGATATCGTCTTTACACGACGCCCCGATGCATCTGTCTATCGACTCAATCTGACGATTCGTGAAGATTGGGATATTCCCGAAGATAGTGTCGCAATCATGACACAAGCTAGCGTGCTTTCTGCAGTGGTCATCGATATCAAAGCTGGATCTTCTCCTCAGATGCTAGCGCCAGGGGAACAAATCGCTAGCTTGGGATCTAGCAATATCATGACGGCCATGTCATCCGTTGCAGCGAAGTTGGGCAACCTGGCGGATACAAGCTTAAAGCCCTTACTTGAAAACCTCTCAGGAGGCTCGAGCTCGCTCACGGCTCTCTCTCAAGATGTCCCGGTGATCTTGAAAAATGTCAAAACCTTTACCAGGCAATTAACGACCGCCACGACTCGGCTTAATCACATTTTAGATCAAAGCGAAGAACCCATCGAGACAATCTTAGGGAAGGCTGAGTTGGCTTCTGGAAATATCTCCACGGTAACGACAGATTTTCACCAAACTCGAAAGCAATTAGATACGCTCTTACTCTCTCTACGAAAGATCGTGAGCAATAATAGTGGAGAGATCGATCATTCCATTGCAGATCTGCACCATACGTTAGAAGTCGTGGCGAGCCATATTCAAGAAATTAGTTCAAATTTGGAAGCTACCACGCGGAATATGAACGAACTGACGACTGACTTGAGGCGCAACCCCGGACTCATCGTACGAGGCCGGGAATTTAGCGAACCTTGAAGGAACGGACAAGGATGGAAAAATTCCAAAGATGTTGGCCAATCAGCGGTTTGATGTTCATTATTCTCCTCTTGAGCGGATGCTTTGGAGGACAATCTTCACCGGATTATTTTTATCGCTTGAATGTGGCAGCGCCGGAAACCCACCTCGATCCGTCTCCCCTACAGGGCACCCTTCAAGTCACACGACCCTGGGCAGATGCCCTGACAAGTGAGCGCCATCTCGTCTATCGCAAGGATAACAATATCTCCCAGCTCAACCATCATGCGTACCATCGTTGGATAGACTCACCAACATTACTGCTACAACAAGAAATAACGCGATACTTGCGAAAGGCTGGACTCGCACAACAGGTCGTGACCCCAGAAATGCGTACGAAAGCGGACTACGCCTTATCATGTCGGATTGCAAGGCTTGAACGTGTACTCGATCATTCGCCTCGAGTGATCTTAGAACTTGAACTCGGGATCACCTCAATGAAAGATCGTCGGACTCTCTTGCTGCGGAACTATCGTGAAGAATATCCAACCACAAATCTCGAAGTCGCCTCTTCAATCAATGCTTACAATCAGGCCCTAGCAAAGATTCTACATCGTTTCATTAGCGATACATCACAACTCTCGCTCCTTAAACTCACCGACACCAAGCTGTAATCTCTTTGCCCGGAAGCCTGACTTGGTTGGCAGGGCCTTAAGTGGAGGTTGCTGACATCTTTTCTTGAGAAGAAGAAGGCAATTCAATTTCGACGCTCGTCCCTTTACCTATCACACTCTGAATACGAAGTTGGCCCCCTAACAATTGCACCAAATGTTTAACGATAGATAAACCCAGGCCCGTTCCACCCTCTTCTCGGGACCGCGCACGATCCACGCGGTAAAACCGTTCAGTGATACGCGGTAAGTCAGTTGATGGAATTCCCTGCCCCGTATCGTTCACCTGCAAGACAAGAGATTCATTCAATCGCTGGACGTTGAGCGAAATACTCCCTCCGTCGAACGAATACTTCATCGCATTGTCGACGAGATTCAAAAGAATTTGAACCACGCGATCTCTGTCGGCCCATACTCGAACCTCTTCATCGATGTGACTCATAAGATGAAGATGCTTTTTCTGCGCCTGAGATTGAAACATTTCAGTCACCTCATCAACCACATCTTTTAAGTCTACTGCCTCAGATCGCACAATCACCTTTCCCGATTCAATTTCAGAAAGACTGCGCAAATCATCGACCAATCGATTCAGTCGCTCGGCATGTTGATGCGCTACATGCACAAACTTACGGTTATTCGGTGTTTCCAGAGATGATTCATCAATCAAGGTCTCGAGGTACCCGATAATCGCGGCCAAGGGTGTTCGGAGCTCATGCGACACATTATCAATGAATTCAGCTCGCACCTGCTCCAAACGCCGCAATTGCGTGACATCATGCAACACCATCACACTGCCATTCTTCTGATTGGTCAGCGGAAACGGCAACCCATACACTTCGACGGTCATGCGAGTCGGTACATACAGATCGATTTCCACGAATTGCCGTTCATGAAGTGGCAAATCTCGAGCCCCTTCGACTAATGCCGCTAATTGCTGATTGCGAATGATTTCCCATACTGACTGCCCTTGCAACGGTTGTCCAGCCAACCCAAGAATACGACAAGCACTTTCATTAGCGAAAAGAATATGGCCTTGAGAGTCGAAGGCCACCACGCCTTCCACCAAATGCTGCACGATTGAAGAAACCTTGGTCCGCTCCTCTTCAAGATAGTCTAGACGTTTACTTATACGTTTGACCGTCTGCTGAAGTTCGGGCCCCAAAGACTCAGACGAAGAAGGAAGGGAAGAATGCTCTCCGGGGCTATTGGCTAGCTGCTGCAACTCGAGAAGGCTTGTCTGAATCATCGTTTCAGTTTCAGCCGTTCGGCTCCACGCTTCAGCAGTCATCACATACGCTCCAATGAGGAGGGCAAACCCAAGTATTCCCACTGACCACAATGACCATCCCCAGGTCAGGCCTCCCCCTATCACCATCATAGCGGCGATCATCCACCCGACTAGCACGAGAGGAGGGTTACTCAACCTGACTTCTCCCATTCATGTACCATTGAGTCTCAATCCATTTCAGCATCAAAGCGATAACCCACGCCTTTCACCGTCACCACTCGCTTTTGTTCCTCGCCTAACTTTTCTCGCAGCCGTCGGATATGGACATCCACGGTGCGTGACTCAATATCCACCGCATTGGCATAGCCCCACACCGTTTCCATTATCTGATCACGATTGAGAACACGCCCGTTCACCTTCATGAGGCCGCATAACAAATCAAATTCTTTGACCGTCAGATCGACGACTTTTCCCTCAACCAATACTTGATGTTTTCCCACATCCACCACCAATGTTCCTATCTGCGTCACAGAAGAAAGGTCATGCGATTGCCCTCTGCGCAACACGGCTTTCACCCTTGCCACAAGTTCTCGGGGACTGAAGGGTTTCACCATATAATCATCGGCACCCATTTCCAAGCCAACAATACGATCCACCTCGTCCGCCTTGGCCGTCAACATAATAATAGCGACCGACGCCGTCTTGGGGTCTTTCCGGAGCTTACGACACACCTCCAAGCCATCAACACCGGGCAACATCAAGTCGAGCACAATCAGATCAGGATGACGCTCTCTAGCAACTTGAAGCGCCGTTTCACCATCATGGGCCTCAAAACACTTAAGACCTTCCTTTTCGAGATGATACCGAACAAGTTCAACCAAATCCTTTTCATCATCGACGACTAACACCGTTGCTGTCATATACACTTCTCCTCAAGATTGTCTATTAGGGCTTTCTCTTCCGCAGCGCTAAAGATTCAAGATTCATCCTTCGCGATATCGAGAGTTCCTATAATCACTAGCCATCATCCGCATTCAGAAGACGCCATGCAATCATTTGGCGAGGCCATCCAAAAGTTCCATCGTGAGACGAAACTGTCCAGATTGAAAAAAAGACTGAACACTTTTTCCTTTAGAGGGCTCATTCACATAAGAACATCAGTGCAATTCACAGCAGCGGATGTTGCCTTCATCGAAAAAACCCTAGCATAGACAGGAAGAAGAAGTGAAAACGACTCAAGCAACACATGATGCAACTACGATTGATTCAGCTCTGCCAAATTTGAAAAACAAAGAAGAAGGGTTTCCGACCATAGTCAGCATCCTGCTGCTAGAAACGTGAGCGGATCAGATGGGAAGATTGCCTCCTTCCTTCCCTGGAAGTTGGTCGAATCATATCAGAAGTAAGAAAACAGTTACACGCGACTAACTTGACGTTTGATCGTATTCAGCTGTCTCCACAAAGAAATACGTGTGGCAGGCTCGATCGATAAACTTTTTCGACAACGTAGGCGGAACACTGTTGAACTTCGCAATACTCACGATCTGCTCGATCAAATCCCGTGGATGACAACTTCGCATATTGAGTTCATATTTTGCATAGATATCCGTCAAGAGATAGTCAACGGCATCAGAATCATAGGGCACGTCCTTTTTCTTACACACCTCTTCGAAAATCTGCTTAAAGCGTTCTGGAGTTGGATCAGCAATGTAGATTTTGTTTCGAATTCGACGCAGGAAGGCTTCATCTGCGAGCTTCGCCGGCTCCAAATTTGTGGCAAACAACACGATCGTATCGAAGGGAAGTTGAAAAACTTTACCTGTATGCAATGTCAGATAATCGACTCGTTTTTCCAAGGGGACAATCCACCGATTGAGCAAGTCTCTGGGACGGACCAACTGTCGACCAAAGTCATCAATCAAGAAGACCCCTCCATTCGCTTTAATATGAGGAGGCGCTTTGTAATATTTGGCGGAAGCATTAAAGGCTAAATCAAGAGTCGCCAGCGTCAACTCGCCACCGGCAAACTCAATTGGCCTTTTGCACAGCACCCAGCGAGTGTCAGATTCTTTTTTACTCTCAATCAAGGACCGCGCGGCTTCTTGCGGTGCATTAACTTTCACATGCGTAATCGCATCATAGACTTGAATGATCTGCCCATCCACTTCCATGGCATAGGGAATGTACACTTCCCCTCCCCCTACCGCTTCCAACATTTTGCCAATGGCTTCAGCTAATACCGTTTTCCCATTTCCAGGAGGTCCGTACAAGAAAACAGCCCAACCAGAATTGACGGCTTCGCCAAGCTGATCCACCGTACCAGGGGTCAAGACTAAGTGTTCTGTGGCATTCGTCACCGTTCGTCGATCGATCGTTAACCCATTGACTGGCTGACTTTTTACCATGTCGATATAGGCCTGTAAGCTCACAGGCGCCGGCCCCACATACCGACAGAGCTCCATATACCCCTTCGCTCGATCACGTCCTGCTTCAGTTAACACATAGCGGAGTAACACACCGAGGGATTCTCCATGACCCTTCACTTCACAGTATTTTTCTTTTTGAATAAGCGTAAAGAGTTCCTTCATGACTCCATATGGCAACTTCATGATGTCCCCAGCCGTTCGCTCGGTCAGCTCTCCCTGCGTGAACAACGTTCGCACCAATAATTGCACGAGCATTTCTTCTGGCACACCAGTTTCTGCAATAGTCGTTGGAGCCGCCAGTGTTCGCGTATTCATGGATTTTAAGGGAGTTTCATCAATGGTGAATTTCTCTTCGGTCGCATTCCCGTAATTCGGGATGGTGACGGTATCAATCATGCGTGCTCTCCTTTATTCGTTCCCCTTGAAGGATGGATGGGATAATTCTTCATCAGTAGTTTTTCGCTATCATGAAAGGCGAAATCACTGTAAAATTAAAAAAACGACGACCCACATCCCAAGATCACATTCTTCCTTGGTTATGAAACATCAATCTCACAGTCAATTGATCACGATATTGTGATGATTATCTGGGCATTCCTTCTACTAATTTCTTTTACGTGGAGTTGCGCAGAAGCTCCATCCGAAAGCACCATCCGCGTCGGATTAGCCATTGCCCCGACTAACCTCGATCCGCGCTTGGCCACCGATGCACCCTCCGCTCGAGTGAATCGACTCTTGTATTCTCGGCTAGTCGATTTCGCAGAAAATGCTACGCCCATTCCAGCTCTCGCGACTTGGGAAACCATTGACCCCACTCATTATCGCTTTCATCTCAACGAACCCCGCCCCAGATTCCCCGATGAGACTCTACTCACGGCAAAAGACGTCCAGGAAACGTATGCATCTGTACTCGATCCAAACACAGCCTCGCCCCATCGTGGGCTCTTCAAAAACATCAGTCGAATACGCACTCCCACAGAATCGACCATTGACTTCTACTTGTTACACCCAGATCCCTTATTTCCTAGCTACTTAGTTATCGGCATTCTGCCGGCAAACCTTATTGCGATGAAGCATCCTTTTCACGAGAATCCCGTCGGGAGTGGGCCCTTTTTCTTTGAGGAAAGACCCGATGCATCGCGACTCATTCTCAAACGTCGTCACGATGCCCAACTCATTGAATTTGTGGCAGTTCCTGACCCTACGGTGCGCAGTCTTAAGTTATTAGCTGGTGAAGTGCATCTACTACAAAATGATCTTCCACCAGAATTGGTGGCCTATCTGGCTAAAAACCCTTCTGTTTCTCTTCAGCACAAACAAGGATCAAAGTTTTCCTACATCGGCTTTAATCATGAAGATCCGGTCGTCGGACAAAGCCTTGTGAGGAAAGCCATTGCTCATGCCATCAATCGTGAACAAATCATTCAATATGCGTTAGGTGGACGCGCTCGACTGGCTCAAGCGCTCTTTCCCCCAAACCATTGGGTCGGTGCGTCTCAGTTACAAGGCTATGACTATGACCCACCTCGGGCGCGAGAGCTGTTACGACAAGCTGGCTTCACTGGTGAACGTTCACCCACACTGATTTATAAAACCTCGACAGACCCATTTCGATTGCGATTAGCCACGATCGTTCAAGAGCAACTGCAACAGGTCGGTATTCAGCTATCTATTCAGAGCCATGACTGGGGCACCTTTTATGGAGATATCAAAGCAGGGAATTTTCAAATGTATAGCCTGGCATGGGTCGGCCTTAAAACTCCCGATATCTTTCGACATGCCTTCCACAGTGAATCGATCCCTCCACTCGGTGTCAATCGCGGACGTTATGCTGATCCATTGGCTGATACGCTGATTGCAAGGGCAGAAGGCACATCTGGAGAGAGCCAACAACAAAAAATCTATCGCTCATTGCAGGTACACTTACTAGAGACCCTCCCTTATATCCCCCTCTGGTATGAAGAGAACGTCGCTCTTTCGACCACGGCCATACGGGGCTATAGAGTCAGTACCGATGGAAATTTCGATGCCCTGTTACACATTCAATGGGCGACAGCATCGACAACACAGCCTATGATCGCACGGCAAAGAGGCTCATGAACGTAGCTCATCCAATTTGGCAAAAATCTCTCCCTGACCCAACATCAGCACGGATTGGACCATGTCACATTTCATCTTGAAAAGAATCTTCAGTGCCCTCGTTGGGTTACTTGGTGTGATCAGTCTCGTGTTTTTTCTGATTCACATGATTCCCGGTGATCCCATTGACGTCATGCTTGGCGAGTCAGCCCTCACTGCTGATAGAGAGAGCTTGCGCCAGGGATTAGGCTTACACCTCCCACTCTATGAACAATGGTGGAACTATATGACAGCGCTCGCCCACGCCGACTTTGGTCAATCCTTATTTTCTGGTCGTCCCATCCTCGATCTACTGCTTGAACGCATGCCTGCCACTCTTCACCTCAGCATCACCGCTGTAGCTATCGCCATCATCATTGCGCTACCACTTGGTCTGTTGGCGGCCACTCGCCAACATTCCATCTACGATTACGGCAGTATGGGCTTTGCCTTATTCGGCATGTCTATTCCGAATTTCTGGATGGGACCCCTCTTGATTCTCGTAGGAGCCCTATGGCTTGGCTGGTTTCCTGTGAGTGGGCGACAAGGCTGGAATGCTGTCATTCTCCCAGCCTTAACACTCGGTACAGCTATGGCCGCCATACTGGCCAGAATGATTCGGAGCAGTCTCTTAGAGACTTTGGGAGAAGACTTTCTCAGAACGGCTCGCGCCAAAGGACTCTCATCCATACACACCATCGTTATCCACGCGCTACCCAATGCACTCTTACCGGTCCTGACTCTATTAGGACTGCAATTGGGAGGTTTACTAGGTGGTGCAGTCATTACCGAAACCGTGTTTGCTTGGCCCGGATTAGGACTCCTGATGATAGAAGCGATTCAGCAGCGTGATTATCCCGTAGTACAAGCAGCCGTACTCTGTATCAGCATGACTTACATCGTTGTGAATCTCCTAACTGACCTACTCTATGCCTGGCTGGATCCCCGCATTAATTGGCAAAACCCGTGATGATGCGACTTTGGGTTCCATTAGGCATTCTCCTGACATGGGGTATCATGGCCATAGGCAGTCATATTCTTCCCCTCACGCCCAACACCATTGACCTCACCCACATACTCATAGGGCCTAACCAGAATTCTTGGTTAGGCTTTGATGAACTTGGGCGATCCATTGCAGATCGCCTCATCACAGGAGCAAGCACATCGTTTTTCGTCGCTCTCAGTGTCGTAGCATTGGGTATTCTGATTGGCGGAACCTTAGGGATCGCAAGCGGATACTTCAGCGAATGGGTGGATCAGATCTTCGTTCGAATCGTGGATATCATGCTGGCCTTTCCTGGCCTCCTGCTGGCCATTGCTTTAGCCGGAGCACTCGGACCGGGAATTGAAAATGTGGTGTTTGCATTAGTCATCGTTGGGTGGGTGGGATATGCACGCTTAGCGCGTGGACAAGTCCTTGCACTCAAACATGCCGATCATGTCATTGCCGCACAAGCCATGGGTGCCTCACCATGGCGCATCATGAGCAAACACTTGTTTCCTCTTATCACCGCTCCGCTCATCATTGAGGTGAGCTTCGGTATTGCAGGCGCCATTATTGCCGAAGCGGGATTGTCCTTCTTGGGCTTAGGTGTGCAGCCCCCTGAAGCCTCATGGGGCAGTATGATCCGCGATGGCACCCGCTACATGCTCGTCGCACCGCATTTGGTATTAATTCCTGGCCTGACTCTCATGGTTGTAGTCTTGGCCGCGAACCTACTCGGTGATTGGCTTCGCGATTGGTTAGATGTCAAAGAACCGAAAATGAGGAAATAAGGGAAGGAGGAATTAAATCTCACAAATGAAAGATTCCCAAAGCAGACTGACGGGGATATTCAACTGAAAATCCTTTTCTCGTTCTCAACATTCAACTCGGGTCGCCAGCAACGGGGAATTGCAAGTGTAAAAAAACTAGAGTTCAAGCGTAGGAACGACCCTATTTACACCACAGCTATATTTCCACCATCCATGATCACTCGGGTTTGATATGACACATTTGTCAAAAGAAGGGCAACTCTATCCGAGTCTTTTAAATAGCTCTCAAAAACTGCTTCAAACCCTTTCAATGGGCCTTCCTGAATCCGTACCTCTTGACCTATAGTTATCGATGAAGGATTGAACGTAACCAAGCCACTTTTAGTTCTTAATTTGATCGATTCAATGATTTCTTCTTCCACATAGGCCAAAGTTGAACCAAACCCCACCACTCGTACGACTCCCGACGCATAATTTACCATACGGTATTGAAGGCCTATGTCGAACTTGCAAAATATATATCCAGGGAAAAATGGTTCGGGCCCAGCTTGGCTTCCCGTATCTGTCGCTTTTGAATTCTTAATAAGTGGGCAAAATGCTTCAACTCCAAGTCTCTGAAGATTCAGTATCGCAAATTTCTCTCGTCGCGACTTAATATGGAGGACATACCAATGCATATTTAGTTCTAAAAACCCAGATATAATCCCCCATTCGTAATGGAGGTTATTTAGATTGGGAAATTTTCAGGATTTTCCCTTATTTTTCCTCGATTTCTGGAAACAGGTAGAAGTCGTACTACATCATCGGAAAGGTTTGCTGCGAAGTTAAGCTACAACGAGTTGGTTGATGCTCTGCCCCTTGTTTCTTATCTTTAGACGCCGACCTCTTCAATGGAGGAAAACGCTACACCTCATCCGGAGTTTGTCTCTCGAAAGTCGAATGAGGCCAGGAGTTCATATTTTCAGCCGAGAATGACAGTCGCATGCACGCATACTTTACCGCGAGCTCCGATATCGTGGCATCCTCCCGAAGTACGGACACCACCACTTTTGCCTTTAATTTCGCAGGGTGATTGTTACGGCTTCGACTCGTCATGCATGACTCTCCTTGAAGCATCATTTGTAGTCTAACACACTGACCGAATTCCTAGGACCACCTCTTTTTGTCTTGGGTCTTACTTTCCGATTAACCTCAATACAGATAAATATTAATTACATAAATTGGCAATATTTTTTAAGGCAGATTAACCAGCTCCTATACAGACATGGGACCAGGGTTTTAACACTGCCCATACTGTTATCTAAAAGCAATCGACGTTTAGATACTTCGTTATTACTCTTGTAAGTAAAAAGCATCTGTTTTTTCGCCTATTATCCTTAGGACTCTGTCGCGGGTGTCTTTCGAATGGCTAGGAGAAACCTTGATTTTCACCCAGCTTAGACTTCCCCTTTCGTAAACATACCAATCCTTTAACTTGGTCAAAAAGTTAACGCATTCATGGAACACCACCCTAGCTCCATTCAGCCCAGCGATGGAGGGTTGTATGACCTTCGGGGCATACAACCCCGTTTAATAGATGGCCCCCAAATGGCATTTTCCCATCCATTCCCGTCTGCTAATCGCCGAATTCACATCGTTCGCTACTAAGGGCATTGATGTTTTCCAAAATCTAAAATCCCCTCCTACTGTAGCCGTCATCACCGAGGCAGTGCCAATATAGATGTTCCCCCTTCCTACGATGACCAGGATGTAGAGCACATGGTGCAAGGGAGCAGCGAAAAAGAAGCCACCGCCATGGTTACAGCGTGTGGGCCATCTGTCGTGATGATGAGGTAGTCAAATAATTGATGCCCACCAAGATTTGGGAAAGGAGCTTGCCTCCTGCTGGAGCGTTGCAGAAATAGTGGTGGAAGAGTGAACGATGGTAACGACAGTTGGGATGATGAGGAAGAGACAGTACACAGACCGAATTCGGCCAGTGTTTTTTGAATGAAAGAACCTGAAAAACCATTTGATATGAGATACCTCCTGTTACAAAAAAATGGCCCACCCTCACACTGGTCCTTGTCTTCCGTAACTCAACTATCAGGGATTTCCTGTGACACGCGTCTTTGCGTCCCCCCTCAGGATGGGTTGACTCTTGTCCGGAAGAAACCATCAAACTAAAACATTGTAACAGCGAATCTAATCGGTGTTTATCGGTGGGGAATTATATTCGAAAGTAGCGTCTGAGAAGAGTTGAAGAGACGCGATGTCTCGGGTTGAAATGGGTGTAGCGAAACATCCCCAACTCAACCACACAAGGAGAGACGCCACGATGGAGGAGCGTAACAACCCAGAACGAGAAGATCGAGAGAGTCCTGAGACGCTGACCATTCTGATCCGGTCAGGGGCCCGGGAGATGATTGTCCAATAGCTGGATAAGGAGGTGGCCGAACTCTTGGCCGCCTATACTGAGGAACGTGATGAACGCGATCGAGCGTTGGTGATCCGCAATGGCCATCACCCGACACGAGCCAGTCAACCCGATATCGGGCCAGTGACGGGACAATTACCGAAGATGCGCTGTCAACAGGGTCAGGTCGTGACCTTCCGCTCCGCGCTCGTCCCCCCGTATGTGCGCAAAACGGCGAGGCTCGAAGCCGCAATTCCCTGGCTGTATTTGAAAGGCATCTCCACCGGTGAAATGCAAGGGCCCTGGAAGCGTTCGTAGGGCAAGGAGGCTCAGGGCCTTTCTGCCAGCACAGTCTCGCTCTTAGAGCAACACTGGCGAGAGGAATATACGGCGTGGCGGCAACGTCGGGTGGATACGAAACCGTGGGGCTCTCTCTGGGTAGATGGAATTTAAGTGGGCTGCGAGTGAAAGATCATCGGCTGTGTGCCCTGGTGATTATCGGCATGAACGCGCAAGGCGAGAAGCATTTCTTGGCCTTTAAAGATAGAGTGCGTGAGTCGACGCAGAGCTGGCGCGAAATCCTCGTGAAGTTGAAGACCCGTGGGCTCCAGGCCCCAGTGGTGGCTATTGGAGATGAGGGCATGGGCTTCTGTGCGGCCCGAGAAGAAATCTTCCCTACCACACAGCTCCAGCCCTGTTGAGTCGATAAAACTCACAAGGTGCTGAATACGTTCCCAACAAGTTGACAGCCCAAGGCCAAGCAAGCCTTATAAGATATCTGGCGAACCGAGACCCAAGCTGATGCCGAGAAGGTCTTCGAGGTATTTGTGCACACATATGACCTGAAATATCCGAAGGCGACCATCTGTTTGCAGAAAAATCGGGAGACGCTCCTGCCGTGCAACGCGTTTCCAGCCGCACCATAGCCAAGTATTCGAACCACGAATCCAATTGAATCCAGCTTTTGCACTATTCGACATCGGACGTCACGAACCCAAAGTTGCCTGCCCCGTGCTGGCATGTGGCGCAGGATGTTTCAGTTGGGACCGTGCGCTGAGAAAATTTGGCGACACCTCCGCGGTTTCCGTGAACTCGAAAAAGTGCTCGAAGGGCTTCAGTTTGTCGACGGCCTTGAACAGCTAACCACCGACCCACTCGCCGCGTGATCAACAAGCCAGGCACCAGATTGGACAATTACTCCAAATTAAACACTGTCAAGACAACGCACAAGATCGAGATGTGAAGAAATAGGCGCTCGAGCGTTTCATACGTGTAGCAGGGACATGATGCTAAGAGCATAAATTCAGGATTTAAGGTTCAAGGAATTGGTGCCGAAGAAAGAGGTTGAAGCGTTGGTAGAATTCATTGCTTGTTTTTCTAGATCAAAGAAATAGCTCTTTCCTTGACGTGTAAAACACATAAAATTAACCATTACCGGTATTCCTGAATTTCGATAAATAATTTGACGGTATGCGATTTCTATATATAATTTGAGGGCATCAATAGTCCTTGAATTACATAGAGGACACAGGATTGTCCTGGCCCACTCCCCCTCATGTTGAGCTTTCTGTCAGAAAGCACAGGAATAAATCTCAATAAGGGATGGGATACAAAATAAAGTGGCCTAAGCCTGGGAAAAGATAAATGTTTTCCCCAATGCCTCCTGAGCCGCGTGAAATAGTAAGCGCGTAGGGTGGGCCGCTTGTAGCTTCACTTACCCGGTTTACTGGGAATGACGGCAGTCTGCGTATAACATTTTTTTAATATAAAATACCTCGTATAACCCAGGATCTACTTATCAACAAAAATCAAGTAAAATTACTTACTTCTTGCGACATTAATATTTCATGAGGATATCCACAGCAGCATGTAGGTACGACGTAACATGTGCTCTCTGTCAATGGAGTCAACTTACACTGACGATGTCTGATAATTAGAATCAAAGTTTTTACCTTGTAATAGTGTTGTCAATCTCTTTGCAGATTAGGATTCAGATGAAAGCTATGCACGACATAGCCCTAGCCACCCGAAGGGATTTCCATACACCAAGAAGTCATCTTAGCGTCTGCGATTTAGATTCAAGTTACTTAGGGTTCCAATTGCCAAATCGCAATTGAAACTACCATTATCAATTGCGTTGTAAGTGTCGGGAATGTCATAGACACGAAGCTTTAGAGCAAAACAAGGGACGTTCCGTTAAAAAGGTAATTTCTTAGATTGCTTTACAGGAGTGTTTCCTCCAACTTCCTCTTTCACTCATTCGTCACAACACATTTCTACAGTGTTAATTTTGATGGTGAGGACTCGGAATGACATTTGGTCTTCCCAAAATTCCTAAATTGAGGTATAGCAAATATTGCACCCAGTCGTTATTGTTGTTTCGTTCAAACGTTTAGGTATACGTGCGTGCCCTAAAGTTAGACAAAAGTGCTGTCCTCAGCTCTTATTATTGGGTGGGATGAAACATCCCGCATCAGTCCACCCGACTTCCTACGCTTGGCTGCGCAAGACGCCGCCCAAGAAAAATGGTATATTTTTTGCTCTGCAACAGGAACCTTTCAACACCAGAGGCCTCTTTCTGACATCCTCTGCCTTTGTGATGTTTAATGTCCCCTGCCCTATGAAGATCGGACAAATTACGAAGGTGGCTTTGACTCCTAATCGAAAGAATAATTTCTGTATTAAACAAAAATATAAGAGCCGTGGAAGAAGAGGACCTCTCCAATTTCTTTGAGAATGCCATGAGAAAGTGCTGTAGGATATCTAACAAGTCAATAAAAGATCCTGGTTGCAAGCAGCGGGGATTCAACGGATTAATAGTTTACAGTTCTTATATGGCACCCAGTAGCATGTACTGGGGATTAATGGCTATTAAAAACTAACGAGCTATCAAATAAAGGTGTTTTGTGCGGATTAATTTCCTAAGACTTTTAGAGGTGATGCGATGAAAGTAGCAATTCTTGCAGGGGGCGTGGGGACGAGATTGGCCGAGGAGACAGAGGCGAGACCCAAGCCAATGGTAGAAGTGGGGGGCAAACCTATACTTTGGCACATCATGAAGTATTACGCACATTTTGGGTTCAATGATTTTACCATTGCGCTTGGATATATGGGGGAATATATCAAACGCTACATGATTGATTACTCCCCACTTTCCAGCGATTTGACTGTTCAAATGAAGACTGGAGCAGTGACAGTTCACGATGGGGAAAAAGAAGACTTTACAGTTAAATTGGTCGATACCGGTCAAGGTACTGCCACAGGCGGGCGAATTAAGCGATTGGCCTCATCCTTGGGAGATGAGCCATTTATGCTGACGTGGGGTGATGGGGTATCCACAGTTGATCTGCATAAGTTATTGGAATTTCACCGCAGTCATGGGCGACTGGCGACCGTCACTGCTGTCCGCCCCCCCGCCCGATTTGGCAAGCTGGAATTAGATGGAGATAAGGTCGTAGAATTTTCCGAAAAACCTCAGCTTGGGGAAGGGTGGATTAATGGGGCGTTTTTTGTCTTAGAGCCAGGTGTGTTTGATTATATAGATGGGGATGATACGCAATGGGAGAAGGAGCCTCTAGAGGGTCTTGCCAGAGATAACCAGCTTATGGCCTATCGACACCACGACTTCTGGCAATGTATGGACACATTACGTGATAGAAAATTATTGGAAAGTCTCTGGCAAAAAGGCCAGGCACCATGGAAAGTGTGGAGGTAAAAAAATGAAAGTACTTGTGACAGGCCATAAAGGATACATTGGGACGGTCATGGTCCCAATGCTCCTACAAGAAGGGCATGATTTGGTTGGGTTGGATAGTGATCTTTTTTCAGCCTGCACCTTTGGCGAACTGGTGCACACGATTCCAGACATCCAGAAAGATATCCGTGATGTCGAAGCTTCAGATGTTGAAGGGTTTGATGCGATCATTCATCTCGCAGGTCTCTCTAATGATCCTCTAGGTGACTTAGATCCAAATTTAACATATGAAATCAATCATGAGGCTTCGGTCCGGTTAGCGAGATTAGCCAAACAAGTTGGGGTGTCCCGCTTTATCTTCTCGTCCTCGTGTAGTAATTACGGAGCCGGAGGGGATGACCTCTTAAATGAAGAATCAGCCTTTAACCCAGTAACCCCCTATGGCGAATCAAAGGTGCGTGTAGAACAAGATGTCGCCAAGCTGGCTGATTCAACCTTCACCCCAACTTTCCTACGAAATGCTACAGCCTATGGGGTCTCACCACGACTCCGTTTCGACCTAGTCTTGAACAACCTGGTGGCTTGGGCTTATACCAGTGGGCTTGTCTATATGAAAAGTGATGGGACCCCATGGCGTCCCATTGTGCACATCGACGATATCTCTCGAGCGTTTGTGGCAGTCCTGCATGCGCCACGTGAGATCGTCCATAATGAAGCCTTCAACGTGGGTGTGTCGCAGGAAAACTATCGGATCAGCGAACTCGCTGACATTGTGAAAGAAACAGTGCCTGGGTGTCGGATTGAATATGCTAAAGATGGCGGTCCAGATAAACGATGTTATCGGGTCGACTGTAGTAAAATCGCTCGCGTCTTACCAGAGTTTAAACCCCAATGGAATGCGCGAGACGCCGCGATGCAACTGCTTGAGGCATACAAGCATGTCGGACTATGCCTTGAAGACTTTGAAGGCATCCGATACAAGCGCATTGACCACATTAGGCATCTCTTGGAAACGAAAAGGCTGAATAAATCACTACGGTGGGAACCCAGTGATGGCGATGGTCGGAGGAAAGTATCATGACGCACTCAGGCTTTCTCTGTCGTTCCTGTGGTCACGAAAATATGGAATTGATTGTGTCATTGGGAATTACCCCGCTTGCGGATGCCCTATTGAAGCAGGATCAGCTGAACAATGAGGAATATATGGCTCCTCTTGATGTTGTGTTCTGCCCGAACTGCACGTTGGTACAAATTACCGAAACCGTCCCACCAGAAATTTTGTTCTGTCGTGATTACCCATATTTCTCCTCTGTTTCAAAATCCCTTTTAGAATATTTTGGGAATAGTGCTCGGGAGCTCATCTCATTGCGAAAACTTGACCAAAACAGTTTAGTCATGGAGCTTGCGAGCAATGATGGATATATGCTCAAAAATTTTGTGGAGAAAGGCATCTCGGTTCTCGGCATTGATCCCGCCGATGGACCAGCTCAGGCCGCACAAAAATCAGGAGTAGAGACTCGGTGTGCATTCTTTGGGAAAGGTATTGCGCAGGAACTACGTGATGAAGGATATATTGCCGATCTTGTTCTTGCCAATAATGTTTTGGCTCATGTTGCCGACCTCAATGGTTTCGTGGAAGGGCTTAAAACAATCTTGAAACCAACAGGCATGGCCGTGATTGAGGTCCCCTATTTAGTCGACCTGGTCGATCACTGCGAATTCGACACGATCTATCATCAGCACTTGTGCTATTACTCTGTCATGGCTTTGGATCGGCTGTTTAGAAGACATTCACTGTATCTGAATGATGTCCGTCGGACGGCGATTCATGGAGGATCATTACGCTTGTTTGTCGAGCCTCAGGAAAACGTCAAAGAATCAGTGCGGCTTATCTTAAAAGAAGAGGCAGCGAGGGGTCTTGATGGAATTGAGTTTTATCAGGACTTTGCGAAACAGGTGGGTAGCATCAAAGAAGCGTTAGTCACGTTATTGCGTGAACTAAAAGATGGAGGGAACAAAATTGCGGCCTATGGCGCCGCGGCCAAGGGGAATACCCTATTGAGCTACTGTGGGATTGATAAAACGTTGGTAGATTACATTGTTGACTTAAACCCCTACAAACAGGGCAGATATATGGGGGGAAACCACTTGCCCATATTCCCACCCACGAAACTAATGGAAGACATGCCGGACTATGTGCTGATTCTTCCATGGAACTTCAAGGATGAAATCCTCAAGCAACAAGAAGAATTCCGCCAAAAAGGCGGAAAGTTCATTATTCCCATCCCATTCCCAGCTGTGGTGTAAGCCTGAAACCAGTAATCCAAAAGCGAGTATGAGAAAAAAAGATACCAAAACTAAGCTATTGTGACAGGAGGCAAGTAAAACGGATGGATCCAGTAAAAAATTGTTTCAATTGTGGGGCAGAAAATTTATCCCTATTTTACGACGCACAAAATATTCCAGTCCACAGCTGTCTACTAATGACAGATCGAGATGAAGCGCTGAAATATCCAAAAGGTGACGTACGGTTAGGATATTGTCAGCGTTGTGGTTTTATCGAAAATGTCCTTTTTGACTCTAGTATGCATGAGTATTCATCTCGCTATGAAGAGACCCAAGGATTTTCACCACGATTCCAGGAATTTGCCAAGTCACTCGCAAGCCGACTTATTGAGCAGTACGACCTTCGGAATAAACATATTCTGGAAATTGGATGTGGAAAGGGTGAGTTTTTGGTTCTCCTATGCGAGATGGGATTGAACAAGGGAACGGGGATTGATCCAGGGTACATTCCCGAACGGACGCAAAGCGACGCGGCCTCGCGAATGACCTTTATAAGAGATTTCTACTCTGAAAAATATTCTAACCTTACTGCTGACTTTATCCTGTGCCGTCATACACTGGAACATATTCAGCCTACACAAGATTTTTTGAAAATGGTGAGGCGCTCGATCGGAGATCGTCATGAGACGATTGTGTGCTTCGAGCTTCCGGATGTTTTCCGGGTATTAAAGGAACAAGCCTTCTGGGATATTTATTATGAGCATTGTTCCTATTTTACTTTGGGCTCTTTAGAACGACTTTTTCGCTCCTGTGGATTTGAAGTCCTTAATTCTGAAAAAGATTTTGATGATCAGTATCTGCTTATTGAAGCCCGACCAATTAATGAATCAACTGGGGTTATATCACAGGATGATGGTGATTTAGACGAACTCACTCAGGAGGTAAAGATTTTCAAAGATACTGTACCCCGGAAAATGGAACAGTGGAAGGAAAAACTTAGGGACGCCAAAGCCAATGGAAAGCGTGCCGTCCTCTGGGGGTCAGGATCCAAAGCGGTTGCATACCTGACGACCATGGGTATCGGCACGGAAATCGAATATGTCGTGGATATTAACCCTTATAAACATGGGAAGTTTTTAGCGGGTACTGGACATGAAATCGTTCCACCAGCCTTTCTCAAAGAATATCAGCCCGAGGTTGTGATTGCGATGAATGCCATCTACTGTGATGAGATTCAGAAGGACCTCAACAAGATGGGTGTTAGCGCCGAACTCATCGCGGTGTGATTTTTAGTGAATAGCCGGCTATTTCTCTTGGATGGAACAGCCAGATTGGCATTGGCCACATAAACCAACGGTCTTTATTGTCGTCCTAAGTGGCACCATCAATATGCGAGTGACCTGTGATAACTCTGACACAACTTCATATCAATGGACTCTTCTTTCTGGCTCAAGCGGCCATATGCCACTGGCTGGCCCCGACACATGAACAAATGATGGATTGTTTCTAGATGTTGGGAAGAACTCCCAGAACGATATTATTATTGGAAGTCGAGAATAAGGACCATCAGTTTTGTGGTATGGGAACGGATACATTGACAAAATCAGGTATAGGAACAATTCCAATTTCCTACTCCTTCACGCAGGAAGCGCTCATTTTGATATAAGACAGGATAGCTGACCTGGATATTTTTCCCATAGGTTGGAGACCCATACCAGGTCATTATTTTCGCAAATGAAGCCAATACGTAACCTCGGCAGTACCACGCAGGTTACATGATAAAATCCTGTTCGATTCGTAGATAAATTAATTGACTGCATATGTCACACACGGGAGTGCAAAAATGAGTGGAATTAGTCAGCTCGTTAAACCTTACCTTCCAAGGGCTATTCTATCGCCACTACAGGCCTTTCATCGAAAAGTTCTGAGGGCACAAACTACGAGTATACATGACCAAGAAAAACGTGACTTCTATCAGCATGTACATCGCGCGGCGGGAAAATTCGTCGTGGAAGTAGACCCTGGGCTGCCCTGGCCTGAGGAACTCCGTCGCAGCACATCGCTCCTTCATGCTCCAGATTCCGATGGCATCCTCGATGTGGATGGTTTTTTCGCTGGGGGTTACCGCGAAATGAGGAATTATCTGGAATCTCTGGAAAAATGCTCCTTTAATCTTCGAACAGTAGGAGATGTACTCGAGCTTGGATGCGGTTCTGCAAGGCTTATCCGCCATCTGCGATGTCTCGATGGAGTACGCCTAGTTGGATCAGACCTTGATCCTAAAGCGGCGGAGTGGTGCAAACAGAATGTTCCAGGCATAGAATTTCATCGAAACGACCTTGAGCCGCCGCTCTCTTTTGCTGATGATGAATCATTTGACCTCATTATTGCGAGTTCTGTATTTACACATATCCCTCTTGATGTCCAATCAAAGTGGTTAGACGAGATGGCCCGCATCATGCGCCCTGGAGGATTTTTTGCCTGTACGGTGCTTGGGAAAAGTCATAGGGAAAAGATGTTGGATTCTCATGATGAAGAAACACTAAAAAGAACTGGAAAACTTACCTTAGACTCGAATGATCCCAAAGCCTCATTCTCCACAAAATTTATCGGATCTTGGGATGTATTCCAGACACGAAACGAGGTACTAAAGAGCTTTCGGAGAGTATTTGAAGTCCTAGATTACATTCCTGGTTCCCAAGATTTACTTATTTTAAAGAAGCGCTCAAGGTAACATTCTCTCAAAGGAGCACTTGAGGCTCCTTAAGCAGGCATAGTGATCATCTCGGACCAAGATAAGGACGAAAAGTAAATTGAACGATTCAAGCTCAGCGCGTTCTTGCCAGTTATTTTGATGAATTTGTTTTAATTGGCCTATGATGTCGACACAACGTATGGAGAGTGCAAATAGTATGGCAACAAAACGGCATCCATGTCCTGTCTGTGGGCATAAAGAAATGTCTCTGTTTCTTGAGTTACAGAAACTCCCCGTTCACTGTAACCTTCTCTGGCCAAGCCAGGAAAAGGCGCTGGACGCTCCAACAGGTGACATTTGCCTGAGTCTTTGTCCCACGTGTGGCATGATTTCTAATGTAGCCTTTGATCCAACTCTGATGGAATATGCTGAAACTTACGAGACCTCTCTGCACTTCTCACCTCACTTTCAGGACTATGCTGAATGGTTAGCTAAACGTTTACAAGAACGGTTCAATCTCAATGACAAAAGCATCATAGAGATTGGTTGCGGGAAAGGGGAATTCTTATCAATACTCTGTCGAGAAGGACGGAATCGAGGAATCGGCTTTGATCCAAGCTATGATGGCAATAGAGAAGGCCAAGAAATAACCAGCCACATCACCTATATTCAAGATTACTATACAGAAAAGTATGCAACCAAAGAGGTAGATCTTATTTGCTGTCGTCAAGTTTTAGAACATGTTGATACTCCTAAAAATTTCCTCTCAAACATACGGCGGACAATTAACGATCAAGGCAATACAGCCGTATTCTTTGAAGTGCCAAATGCCCTGTACACATTCCGTGACATGGGAATCTGGGATATCATCTATGAGCACTGTTCGTATTTTGCCGCGTGCTCATTAGCGCGAGCGTTCACAGAAACTAACTATCAAATCCTCGATCAATACGAAAGTTTTGGGGGTCAATTCTTGTGTCTTGAAGCGACACTGACAGATAAGCCAGCTTCTTCCATCACAGACCAGTTGGAACAAACCAAGAAAGTGGCCGATCTTGCGTTTAATTTTGCTAAAAAGTATAGAGAAAAGGTTGGGTATTGGGAACAAAAATTAGTAGAATGGGCCGAACAGAGAAAGAGAATAGTCATTTGGGGAGCAGGGTCCAAAGGCGTGACCTTCCTCAATACTGTAAAAGGTGGGGAACACATTGAATATGTTGTTGATGTCAACCCTCACAAACACGGAATGTTTGTTTCTGGGCGTGGGCAGCACATTGTCCCACCGAAATTTCTCGACGACTACCAACCACACATCATCATTGTCATGAACCCGAACTACCTAGATGAAATCGGTGCCATGGTACGACATCTAAAAGACAGGCCTGAAATTGTCTCTGCATGAGATCCATTCTTTGTCACCGTTGGAGTGCTAGAAAATTAATGCTAAAGCACAGCTTGATAAGACCCATCCTAAAACTTCATATCTTCATCATTTGTATCGTAATTCATGTCTTCATGAATGCGGTTCCCGGCATGGCCCAAATCATCTCCGATGATTTCCACTCGAGTACATTAGATTCGAACATTTGGACGTTTGTGGATCCGTTAGGAGATGCGACGCTAACGATGACTGGTACGGAAGTCTCGGTGAAAGTGCCAGGCGGGACTTATCATGGTATGGGGAGGAATGCGCCAGGTGGAGCCAACCAGTCTCCTCGTCTGATGCAAGCGGCCCCGGATAGGAATTTTGAAATCGAAGCTAAGTTTACCTCCGGAGTAAACGAAGCGTATCAATCCCAAGGATTGGTGGTGGAGCAAGATAGTGAAAACTACCTCCGGTTAGAGTTTTTTAGTGATGGCGCAGCAACGACAATTTATGCCTCCAGTGTAGTGAAGGGCAGTGAGACAACCAAGGTTTCCACCACGATTTCCAGTGGAAATACTGCGCCACTGTTCATGCGGGTAGACCGCGTAGGACATCTGTGGACACAATCGTATTCTTTGGATGGGACGACCTGGACCAACGTGGGCACCTTTTTACAATCGCTCGCTGTTACTGCCGTAGGGGCCTATGTCGGCAATAGCGGCCTTAACCAGAATCCTGCCCCTGCCTATACTGGAGACCTCGATTATTTTTTCAATACTGCATCTCCGATTGTGCCAGAAGATGGAGACAAGGAAGGCACGGTGGATTCAACGAATCTGTCGTCCATTATTTCTGACGATTTCCACACGGAGACATTAGATTCGAGCATCTGGACGTTTGTCGATCCGTTAGAGGATTCGACACTGAGGATGACTGGCACGGAGATCGCGGTGGTGGTGCCAGGCGGTGTCAGCCATGGCATGGGGAGGAATGCGCCAGGTGGAGCCAACCACTCGCCCCGCCTGATGCAAGCGGCCTCTAACACCGACTTTGAAATCGAAGCCAAATTCACCACGGGGGTAAACAAAGATTATCGCACCCAAGGATTGGTGGTAGAGCAAGATAGTGAAACCTACCTTCGACTGGAATTTTTGAGTGATGGCGCAGCGACAAAGATTTATGCCTCGAGCGTGGTGAAGGGCAAGACATCGACCAAGATTTTTGCAACGATCGGCAATGGGAGCCCTGCGCCGCTATTCATGCGCGTGAAACGCATAGAGCATCTGTGGATGCAATCGTATTCCACGGATGGCATGACATGGATCGTGGCAGGTACCTTCAGTCAAAAATTGGTCGTCAGCGCAGTTGGACCGTATGTGGGTAACGTCGGCTCCACCGAGAGTAATGCCCCGGCGCACACGGGGCACATCGACTATTTTTTCAACACAGCGTCGCCGATTGTGCCAGAAGATGGGGACGAGGAAAACACGTTGATTTCAACGAAACTGTCGTCCATTATTTCCGATGATTTCCATACAGTCACATTAGATTCGAGCGTCTGGACGTTTGTCGATCCGTTAGGGGATACGTCGTTGACCATGACTGGCACGGAGATCGCAGTGGCAGTGCCAGGCGGTGCCACCCATGGGATGGGAGGAAATGCGCCAGATGGAGTCAACAACTCGCCCCGCCTGATGCAAGAGGCCTCCAATACCGACTTTGAAATAGAAGCCAAATTCACCACTGAAGTAAGCAAAGCGTATCAATCGCAAGGATTGGTGGTAGAGCAAGATAGTAGAACCTACCTTCGCCTGGAATTTTTGAGTGATGGCGCGGCCACAAAGATTTATGCCTCGAGCGTGGTCGAGGGCAAAGAGTCAACCAAGATTTCCACGACCATCGACAGTTGGAGTCTTGTGCCGCTCTTCATGCGGGTGAACCGCATAGGAAATCTGTGGACGCAATCGTATTCCACGGATGGATCAACCTGGACCGTAGCGGGTACGTTTACGCAATCGCTCGCTGTTACTGCTGTTGGAGCCTATGTCGGCAACGTCGGCCTGAAGGGAAACCCCGCCCCTGCCCATACTGGGCGCATCGATTACTTTTTCAATACGGCATCGCCGATTGTGTCAGATGATGGGGACGAGAAAAACACGTGGTGGGATTTTTTCAACAGCCTGCTCAGTAAATTGTATAATTGGATCAATAGGATTCTTTACTAGGAGGTGTCATCTACAACGACAATGCGAATCAAGACATTCCGGTCCGGAATGGCGGTGACCGCTTCTACCCTAATCCTTTATCTACTGCAAGCCCTTACCTTGATTCTATTAGCAAGGATCCTGGATCCAAAAGATTTCGGTATTATCAGCTTGGCTGCCGCTTTGATTGGGATTTGTACTTTGTTTTCCGGATTGGGCTTGAACTCAGCGCTTATCGCATCAGGAGAAGAAACCAACAGAGTGGCGTTTCATGCGCTACTCATTTCGACCACTCTCGGGGTCATTCTCACAACCCTCATATGGGGTTTTTCCCCGGCCTATGCCTCCCTGTTTGGCGGAAGCGAACTAGCTGAGATTTGCCAATGGATGGCGGTCATCGTCCTAATCAACGCACTCTCCGTGGTACCAGACGCGGTACTTGCAAAGGGAATGATGTTCGGCCGACGAATCATTCCAGCCACAGCCAATTCAGTAAGTTACATGGCCGTCGCCTTAGGGATGGCGTACTCGGGATTTGGCTTGTGGAGTTTAGTATACGGGCAGATTGTCGGTTCATTCATCGCATTGCTAGCGAACCTCCTCGTTTGCCCGACATTGAGATGGTTGAGACCTCACAAATGGGATGGCTTGTTGGCCAAAAGCCTGACTCGATTTGGGGTGACAACTCTTGGAACGGCATCCATGCAATATGCTTATGAGTATGGCGACAAACTATTGGTTGGTAAGGTATTTGGTGCCACCGAACTCGGCTTTTACAACCAGGCTTACACTCTCTCAGCCCTCACGGTCGGCAGAATCGCCTCAATCACCAATACCGTCTTGTTCCCAGCATACGCTAAACTACGTGACCACAAAGACCGGTTGGCTAAGGCATTTCTAAACAGCCTTCAAATGGTTTCGACAATCACGATTCCACTTTCCATGGGATTACTGATTCTTGCGCCTGAGTTGGTAATCTTCTTGATAGGAGAGAAGTGGCGTGATTCGATTCCGTTCGTACAGATCTTTGCGTTCCTGGGACTCATCAGACCACTATCTGGGGCAGCGTCTCCTTTGTTTATGGCTATAAATCAACCGAAGTATAATCTTCACGGCGCACTACTCATGGGTGTGTCAATGGTGGTATTGGTTATCGCCTTCATGCCATGGGGTGCCTCTGGAATTGCACTTGCCCTGGTAGGAGCGTATGTATTGGGTTTTATTTATAATATTTACGTCGTCTGTTGGAAAACCGGGCTGCCTATTCTACCGCGCGACTTTCTGGTGCAAGTTACTCCGGCTACAGTAGGGACTCTGGTAATGATGGGAATCGTGATTTTGTTGAAACAGCCAATGCTCGATATGGTTAATGGAGCTCACAATGTTATATCCTTATGTACCCTCGTTTCGGCGGGTGTGGTCGGGTACGGCTTAACTCTCTATGCCATCAAACCAAGTTTGGTTTCAGAAATCATTGAATTAGTCCTGACTGGAATAGGTTTCGGCGGAAAAGCCGTAAAACCAATGAGAACAGAAGAGTAGAAGATAGTCTCGGCGTCCACCGATATTTCATCTCCATCTGGCCAGCCGTGATTTACGTGAAACCTCCTATTCCAGGCCTTCTCATGCAGGTACCCCGACAGCAAAATCCATGTAGCCAGCGCAGGTTGAAGGACCAGCCTATGAAGTATTCGCCTCGGTTCCGGAATCGATCAAGTAGAATCTTTGCCGGTTCCGGCGTTTCCTAGGAGCGGGCAACTACTTAAATGCCTAGCGAGGAAAATCCGGAGAGGTCGTTCCTCAAGGCGGAAACACGAAGCGCCGAAAGGGAAGTAGATATGCAGGACAACCAATATAGCACTGTTCAGAAAACGGCGTTCCGAACCCTTGTCGAAGATGGTGTGTATGATGCCCAATTCACGCACGCGCCTGCAGTGCGTAAGTTCTTCCATGACGTGTTGAATGGTGCGCTCCAGGAGATGGGTGCAGGGCGCTCAATTTCCCTGCTTGACTGCGGCTGTGGGCCCGGTGCATGGCTCAAGATGGCTTGGGATGTCGCAAGTTCTACGGGGAAGAGTCATCTGAACTTATTTGGTTTCGACATCACACCGGAAATGATCCCGGCAGCTCGAGAGCGGCTCACCGATTTTTTGCCAGCAGACCACTTAAAAGTGGGCGACATTCTCGATGCAGAATCATACGAATTTCCTGGGCATGGCAAGCACTTTGATATTATTTTTGCGTATGACGTTATTCAGCAACTACCGAAAAGGCTTCAATTTCAAGCCTGTGAAACCATGGCAAGCCATCTGTCCCCCAATGGGGCGGTCTTGATTTTTGATCACGAGGCACAAAGCCTTTTTGGTCGAAAGATGGCATTGAAAAAATTTGTAACCCAGTACCTCAAAGTCGAGCTTGTGCCGCCGTATTATTGCAATGCAAAGTATCCGCCGCTTGCAAAATTTGCGGCACGACTCCTACACGCCGGAGCTCAAGATACAGAGATAAAAAAAGCCGACCACACTCCTAAGCGCTGTTTGCTGATTCGTGCCAAGACACGGCCTTGAACCTCCATAACTAGCTGAGTTTTTGACGTCTCATATTGTAAATAGTTGGAATTTTGCATACAGTGAAAAATAATAGGATAGCGGGCTTAGCCTGATTTTGAGAGGCAATGAGCAGAGCATGTATGTAGGATTTTGGTATTAATTCACGTTAGAAAGTGTGGTTGAAACTCTTGAAAAAAAATCTTGGACATGGGCTAGCGATTTCACCACATAAACAGGACCTAGTATGATAAGGCATGTAATAAATAGCTGTCGAGACTTTCGCAGGTACGTGCAATTGCCGAGGGCAGCGAGGGAAGAACGTCAACTAGATCGTCAGGGCTTACCCCAAGAGGATCCAGGAATAGAACTGGCAATCGAACTAGGAATCTCTTGGCTTGGCCACGCACAAGACCATTCGCTCTCCCACGACGGGGGGGTGGCACGGCACTATAGCTTAGAGAGCGGATGGCACTCTTCATACCCTGAAACCACAGGCTACATAGTGCCAACCATGTTAGCACATGCGGAGTACTGTGGAGATGATGCGGTACGTCTTCGTGCGAAACGAATGCTAGATTGGCTTGTCTCCATCCAGTTCCCTTGTGGCGGCTTTCGACATGGTTCAATGGGTCCAACATCGGTTGTCCCTGTCGCGTTCAACACCGGCCAAATTCTCCTTGGATTAGCCGCTGGAGTGCGTGAGTTTGGAGAAATTTACAGAGAACCTATGCGCCATGCAGCCGATTGGTTGGTGGAAACTCAAGACTCTGATGGCTGTTGGAGCAAATCAAGCCCTAATACGGACGTACCGGGAGCGAAAACCTATTACACCCACGTTGCTTGGGGTTTGTTCGAAGCAGCGCGCCTTGAGCCTGACAAGCCATATGCCCTTTCGGCTCTATCGAATGTATCGTGGGCACTCAAGCATCAACACAACAACGGATGGTTTGACAAATGCTGTCTTACTGACACAAACCGTCCATTGACCCACACGATAGGGTACGCACTGCGAGGAATAGTTGAGGGTTACCGCTTCACAAAAGACCCTGATCTATTAAAGGCCTGCAGGAGAACGGCAGATGGTCTTTTGAAAGCGTTGTCAAAAGATGGCTTTTTGCCCGGTCGGCTGTATTCTGATTGGCAGTCAGCAGTTTCATGGGCATGCCTAACAGGTAGTGTGCAAATCGCGCACTGTTGGCTCATGTTGTACCAAGACACCGGTGAAGTCAGATATCGCGAAGCGGCGTATTCTGTGAATCAATACGTCCGTCGGACGATGAAAGTTGAGGGCCCTGCAGAAACACGAGGAGCGATCAAGGGTTCTTTTCCCATACAGGGTTGGTACGGCAAGTACGAGTATCTCAACTGGTCCACAAAGTTCTTTGTCGACTTAAATATGTTGGAAAAAGCGGTTCGGAAAGCAGAAACATGACTCCTCATTTCCGGGCTATTCCCTGCTATTCCCCAGATGAAATCGCCGTGATGACCTGCCTTAGCCTGCACATTCCGCTGCATAATCTTGCGTTGGCCTGGATGGGAAAGCCTCAAGGTTAGTAGACACAGGGGTATCGCAAGTGTTGAGGAACTTTAGCTTGTAAAGGATGCACCAAGGTGACTGAAAATCCACGCGTAAGTATAGGCATGCCCCTGTACAACGCTGAAATGTTTCTCGAACAGACGCTTGATTCACTGTTAGCGCAAACGTTCAACGACTTCGAAATAATAATCTCTGACAACGCATCTACGGATCAAACGAAAACCATTTGTCAGTCCTTTATGGCAAAGGATTCCAGAATTCGATACTTTCGAAATGAAAAGAACCTAGGAGCTGCCTTCAACTACAACCGTACATTCGAGCTATCCTCCGGTAAATACTTTAAGTGGGCTGCTGGTGATGACGTATGCGCGCCCGACTACCTAGAAAAATGTGTGCCCGTATTGGAGGAACATCCAGAAGTGGTCCTGTGCTACCCAAGAACCACCATTATTGATGAATACGGAAGGACTATTAAACAATATCATGACGGTCTTGATCTCCGCTCTCCAAATATGAGTGATCGATTCAGGTGGGCGGTACAAAGAACATTGGAGTGTAATGCTGTGTTTGGATTGATCCGCTCAGATATTCTGAGGAAAACACCAAAGATTGGGAACTATAATTCAACAGATAGAGTTTTACTGGTAGAACTGACGCTGTATGGGCAGTTCTATGAAATACCGGAGAGACTGTTCTTGCGACGCGATCATGCGAAGGCGTCTAGTAGCAACACATCTGCAGAAAGCCAGCAGGAATTTTATGATCCTAAGATAAAAGAAAATATTCGAATGGTTCATTGGAACCTGTTTATTCAACACTTGGCAGTCATTCACCGTGCGCAGGTTAAGTTCAGCATAAAAGTTCTCCTGCTTCGAAGTGTCTTACGTGGTTTGATTACACAACGGCGAAGTTTGTTCAAAGAACCATTTGATGCGCTAAGGCAAGTAGCGCGAAAATTGATAAATAACGCCTACCGTGCATGAGGGTGAAAAAAACATTGGGATGATTATAGTCTCCACGAAGGAGACATATTCTTTGCTCCATTGTGTGAACATAAGATTGCACAATTAAAGTAATGCTCTTTGGATCTGCTATACATTTTCTCTGCTTGTCAGGTTTATTGATGAAGTGATGTTGGATCCCACCCCCCCAAAGCTGCTTTTCTTGGCATATCCATTTCCGCCATTGAGAAGTTCGGGATGCGTGAGGGCTTGGAATATTGCCAAGTTTTTATCTAGATTGGGATGGCAGGTTACGGTCGTGACGCCACACCCATCTCTTTGGCGTAAAGTTAACGGATTAGAAGAAATCGATTCCGCATTAGAACGAGAGGGAATCACCAGAATCCTAACAGGCCATCGATGGCCTTGGTTGTCACCAGAACAGTTGAAATGCTCGAATAAAGGACTCGCTTGGCTTGCTGGAGGAATGTGCCGAAGGATCTCTCGAGGGTTGGGAATCAAAGAGGAGATTGGTTGGATCAAGGAAGCCGAAAAAGCCTGTTCCACGTTACAACCCCAAGACGTTGATCTCATCTTTGCAACGGGAGCTCCATTTTTAAGTTTCAAGCTGGCATATCGCCTGTCTTTACGGCTTGGGAAACCGTATGTCTTGGATTACCGAGACCCTTGGTCAGGTAACCCACATGCACCGGATTTAAGTGATCACGCGGCAAAAAAAGAAGAAGAAAAATTAGTCAAAAACTCTGCGGCAGTGACAATAGTCTCTTCGTCTTGGGCCTCAAACTTAGAAAAACGATTTAATCTTAAATCAAAAGTGTTCGTGGTACCCAACGGCTACGATCCAGCAATATTAGCGGAAATCAATCCATTTTCCTTCGACCACTTTGCTATAGTGTATACGGGAAATTTCTATCTGCCCAAGCGTGATATTTCCCCCGTTATGAATGCACTAGAGCGATTAAAAAATACCACAAAAGAAAAAGATAAAAAATGGCGCTTTCATTACTATGGGGCCGATGCTGCCCATGTGCTTGCCACGGCTAAAAGATTTAACCTTATTGATAGGGTCGTCATACATGATAACGTCCCTCGCGAGGAAGCGCTGTCGGCGGTACGAGGCGCAGGAATCGCCGTGACCATAACGACTATTACAAAAGTCGGTACGCCAGAGGATATGGGAATAGTCCCCGCAAAAATTTTTGAAGCAATAGGATTGGGAACCCCAGTTCTTCTTGTTTCCCCAACTGGTAGCGATGCTGAAATAATAGCGCAGACTGCCGGCTTAGCGGGAAGCTTTGCGGGAAGCGATGTCCATGCAATGACATCCCACATTCACGATGCCTTAAACGGGACCCATCCTCCAAAGAAATCACCTGAAGTGTTTGCATGGACAAATACAGGGAAGTTGCTAGATAAGGTTTTACGTTCCATCCTGAAAGAAGGGCCTTCCGACAGATAAAGGATCCTATTTATTGCAGTTTTTTGGTAACGAAGGAAAATCGCACATATTCTTGAGGCATCGGTCTGAATTCGACCCATGTCAGTGCGCGATTTGCGAGCGATTGCAGCCCAGTTTTTTAGCCTAACCGGCTACCGAAAATGAGATCCCTATCTAAACACGTTCTACCCCAAAGGTAGGAGTCAATGTATCTAATCTTTATCAAGAATATAGGTCAACAATTATACCGGTCGTTGAATTTGCTAGGGCGCAGGGCTTTCGTTGTAATAATTCCTCCCCCCGACGGTTTAATCCTACAATCGTCCAGATAAGTAAGAGCTTTTTAACCGAAGGATAAAGAGTTGCCCGGAGCTCCTTCACGAAAAGCAGACAGGCCAAGACCAACTTGCTCGTTCAAGTAATTTTTCTAGAACAATATTCTTACTGGAGAAGCTTGAAGCTCTGGAGTGGGATCAATCTATAATTGATCGCCTTTTTCAATCTATGGCAAGGACCGAAACCCCAACCTCCATTTTATTAGGTGACGTGAATATTGTTATTACTTAAACAAGTGTCAAGAGCACAGCAGACCTTTACCCGCAAAGTATCCATAGACAATCATGTTCAGACATAGAGAAGAAACCTCACGGGCTCATGAAATCGCTGAACCGTGTTATCCTCAGTTAATTTTGCGACTGGCGTTTTACGCTTTTATTTTCTCCCTCCCTTATGAAACCCTGAATATAGGGATTACGATCAAAAATTTCACTGTCTCCAAATTAGTGGGATTTGTCTTTATAGGCCTGACAATTCTCCAGCCAAGATTGTGTTTTAAGCGACCCTCATTGGCCTTCTTTTATTTTTCATTGTACATATATATTTGCGTACTCTTCGCACTGCTCCAAGAGTCAGCATTCGATGGACTCGTTATAACGAATATTTTTACTCTGGCCCAATTAATGGTGTTATTTTGGGTTTCCCAAAATCTGATGGCTCATTCGGGTGTTGCAAAAGGAGCTCTTTTGGCATTGAGTGTCTCCGCCATAAGTTTGGCTGTGATGGTATTGCTCGGGATCATGAGCAGTGAAGCAGCCGGAGGACGAATTTCGGCCTTAGGGACTAATCCAAACAGTTATTCTGCTGTTTTATCTTTAGGGCTGCTTGCCCTCGTGGGTCTCACCAACAGCCGAAAGATAGTGAGCAAGAAAATTCGTTGGCTAACGTGGGTCTCCTTTGGCATCCTAGCGTTGCCCATTGTGCAAAGTGGCTCACGCGGGGTCATGGTTGCTCTCGTCCTCGGGCTATTGGTTTTAGTGATGAAAGATAGCGGTCTGCGGCTAGACCCCAGAGCGACGTTGTTGGTGTGCCTAGTGATTGGTACGGTGATCGTAGCGGTCTATCAGTTTGAACCTGTACGTGTGCGCTGGGAGCGAGCCTTGAGCGAAGGGGATGTAGCAGGGCGAGACAAAATCATGGAGCGATCAGTAGAAATGTTCCAAGAGAGACCATTGATGGGATGGGGGCCCGTCGCACATTACTACGAGTTGGGCAAGCGGTCTGGTACGGTGACCATGGGCCCGCATAGCTTGTATTTTTGGCTCGTGCACGAAGTAGGCCTTCTTGGAGCTATACCTTTTTCCATAGGATTGTGGCTTTGTGGTCTTGCGGCGTGGAAAGCTAGAGTTGGAGATCATGGACAACTACCGATAGCCATGCTCTTTTTCTTTTTACTACTTAATATGAATGGAACCTATATCCACGTAAAACTATTTTGGATAGTTCTTGCCTACACCCTTGCTAGCGAGCGCCGTGTGAACTTTTCGAAAGAGACCAGACAAATTTCAAGAAAACGTACTTCCGCAACTACCTGATAGGTTAGGTCGCTTAAAGTTTTCTACAAATTATGTTTTGAAGGCAAACCGAGGCTTTTGGGAGCACGAATAAATAATTCCGTTGAGTGCCGCCCATGAATATCAATTTTTTTCTGTAAGTAATGGGATGAACTAAGTATGTGTGGAATTGCCGGGTTGGTACAGCCATCATCAGGACGTATTGAAGGTGCAATGGTGCGGAGAGCCCTCAATAACCTTGAGCATCGAGGACCAGACGACGCTGGCGTTCTATACTACAATCGGAGAGAAGTGAAGCTCTATCGAACGCAGGACTTTCCAGATGTTTCCTCAGAAGTCGTACTCCTGCACCGCCGTTTATCAATCTTGGACCTTTCGGAAGCTGGATGGCAACCAATGGGAACCAAGGAGGGCACGTACTACATTGTGTTTAACGGGGAAATCTACAACTTCCGTGAACTACGCTTGGAGCTGGAGGCCTTATCCTATCAATTTCGATCCAATTCAGATACGGAAGTGCTGCTTTTTGCTTACATAGAATGGGGCGTTCAGGCCCTCAACAGGCTTGTCGGAATGTTTGCTTTCGCTATTCTGGATATTCAAAATCGAAAAATTTTTCTAGCTAGGGATTTCTTTGGCATCAAACCGCTTTACTATACCTGGTCGTCCAGGGGATTGGCGTTTGCATCTGAGATTCCGCCATTGCTTGAACTCTCGGGGGCAAGGCGTCAAGTGAATCCGCAACGTTTTTACGACTACATCCGTTTCGGGATGACCGATCATGGCGCTGAAACATTGTTTAAGGATATCAGGCAGCTTCCTGCAGCGCATTATCTGGAGGTGTTCTTAGATGCACCAGAAGAGACTGAGCCCACGCGCTACTGGCAAATTGATTTAAACAATCAGGTCGACCTCTCTTTCGATGCGGCAGCCGAAAAGCTAAGGGATATTTTCTTGAATAACGTCTCTCTGCATCTCCGAAGTGATGTCTCCGTAGGAGCAGCGCTCTCGGGAGGGATCGACTCTTCGTCTATCGTGATGGCCATGCGCCATCTTAATCCTCGCCTTGAGATCAATGCATTTAGTTATGTGGCGGATGATTTAGCAATAAGTGAAGAACAATGGATTGACATCGTTGGTAGCGCAGGAAATCTGAGAGTACATAAAGTCAAATCCAACTCAAAAGATTTAGTGGAAGACTTAGATCGGTTGATAGGCCTTCAGGGGGAACCCTTTGGAAGTACAAGTATTTACGCCCAACGGCAAGTTTTCCAAAAGGCGCATGAAGCAGGAATCAAAGTGATGCTTGATGGTCAAGGAGCAGATGAAATATTAGGGGGGTATACCGTTTATATTGCCGCTCGTTTAGGTTCTCTACTACGCTGTGGTAAGTGGGTAGAGGCTTTTCATCTGTTGCAAGGCGCATCTAAGTTGCCAAGCATGAGCGCACAGAGCTTATTACTTCGGTCCATGGATTTTGTCGTGCCATCACCCCTACAAGAGCCCCTGCGACGTTTAATAAAAAAGGACCTTATGCCTTCTTGGCTCAACACCCAATGGTTTGAGGAACGTGGAGTGATACCAAATAGGGGTGGAAATTTAGGGCTGAGGGACTATTTGCACCATACGCTAGTAAAAACCAGTTTGCCGCACCTCTTACGGTACGAAGATCGCAACTCAATGGCTTTTTCTATTGAAAGTCGTGTGCCGTTTCTCTCGCCGGAATTGGTGAATTTTATGTTCTCTCTTCCTGATGAGTATTTAGTCGCAAAAGACGGAACCACTAAAGCCTTATTTCGACAAGCGATGCGAGGATTAGTTCCGAATGCCATTTTGGATCGAAAAGACAAGATTGGTTTTGTTACGCCAGAAAAAAATTGGCTACTGGAGCAACACAAGTGGGTGAGCGGCGTTTTGGCTAGTGAGACGGCACATCAGATCACAGCCATTAATCATAAGGAGATTAGTCACGGATGGGAAGGAAAAGTTCGTGAGTCACAAGGAGCAGATCTTCACATATGGCGTTGCGTAAACATGATTGCATGGGCAAAAAAATTCTCCGTGGAATTTGAGACATAGTTTGGTCGTACGTTGAAACAGGTAGAAAATCGCGAGCCCTAAGACATGAATATTCTTGCCCTACCCTCTCAGTATCCATATCCCGGGTATCCATTCTGTGGGATCTTCAATGAACGCAGCTTGGGTGTCCTTAGCAACCTCAATCAGAGCATCGAAGTCTTGGCACCTCAACCCTATGTCCCTCCTTTTTTCTCCTTGTTGTCTCCACGATGGAAGGCCTATTCCACTGGGGTAGGATACGAAATCAAGAATGGAATTCCGGTGCATCGACCAACCTACTTACAGCTTCCACGGATAGGTGGGGCCTTTTGTTCGGATCAGGTGGCCTTTTACTGTTGTCGATGGATGTCGAAAAAAATGCATCGCCGGAAGAAATTTGACGCGATTCTTTCTTTCGATCTTACCGGAACGGGAATGATGGCTTGGCGAATGGGACGTTACTTAGGAATCCCTTCCGTAGGTTGGGTTACCGGTCTAAATCCTACGTGTTCGTCGTACCAGAAGAGGATAACACATGCACTGTGTAATTTTGATATGGTTTTCTACCAAAGTCAGGAATGTTTTGAGGAAGCGGCTTCCCTTTTAAGAATCCCGCCCAATCAACTGGCAAAGGACCGCCATATCGTGTTGGCCCGAGGAATACCAAATCCTCCCTCACTGACTAGAACCGAGGTGCGCAAGCGCATCCGGGAAGAATTGGGTATTACGGATGACCAAGTGTTGATCCTTAATATAGGTAGAGTTTGCCAAGATAAAGGGATCTATGAGTTGGTCGATGCCATGTCGTTAGCCGGAGCACGAAACTCAAAGATCAGGTGCGTGGTTGTGGGATCCCTACCAGCGTTAGATGAGACAATGGCCGTAGAGAAAAATTTGACTAATTCTCAAGGCCTAAGACCTCTTGTGAAAATTCTTCCCGCATGTGAGCCGGAGAAAGTCTCAGAATACTTATGTGCAGCCGATGTCTTTGCATTTCCCAGCCATCATGATGGAATGCCAAACGCCCTACTAGAAGCGATGGCAATGGGTATTCCAGCAATTGCTTTTGACATACCACCTATCGTGGAGATTGAATCTGGTCGTGGGGGACTTCTTGTGGTCCCTCGTTTCAATGCTACTTTATTTTCAGAGGCCATACTCAATCTTGCGTCGTCCCCTCAACAAAGATCCTCCATTGGGGAAATTGGAAAAACTGAGGTCATCAACCGCTTCATGACCAATAAAAATATGGCCAAGGCGCTGGAATACCTAAGACAGGTCGTAAGTTCTGCCCGACGAGGTGGTGAGGGTATCACACAGAGCCAACAATCAATGGCAAACGGAAGACTACAACTGAAAACAAAAAAATAAATTGCTTAAAGGGATAATAAGCCTGACTATTCTGAATCGATTAGGTGATCCACTGCACTTTAGCTAATCGAGGAAATGCGACCTATTGCCCAACAGCCTTTTGCAAGACACAGATAATGCATAGGTCATCACTTGATAAGATCGGCTTCAACCGAGTAGCAATAAGAATCCCTGCAGCAAGCCTGCAGTTTTTTCGAGGAGCCAAGAATACGCAATGCAATCATTGCATGGCACTCAATGGCCAATTAGGCGGCTTCGCGGCAGACAAACTATCTGAAGCAGGTGACGGCAATCCAACTTTCATCGCAACGAATACCTTAGCGGCGAACAATGCCTCCTATGGGTTCCTCTTAGCTAATCAGTCCGACTGGGGCATCGACCATGCCAAGGCCATCGGACAATCACGTAATTTCAGTCCCTCCAGTGGGTCTAAACTTTCGAATACGTCGAGCATAAACCCTGTCCTCAGTTCCTGCAAAGTGTTCATTCCTGAAAATTCTCCGCTGAAGGGCGCTGGAAAGAATGGGGAAAACATTGGGGCAAATGTTCTTTATCGTTATCAAGATGGTGTGAAAACCAGCACACCGTTATGGAGTGATACAGGAAAATTTACGTGTGGAGCACAGGTTTCGGGTGTGAACGATATTGCAGGATCATCATGTTTCGATGTGCACATACGCCTGAATGTGAACACAAATGATTGCAACTTTCCTTCAGACTATGGTACGGGTGCCTCTCAGAATGAGGAGCCTCCTGTAGCCCCGATGAACCTGAGAATAGCCAGCAAATAACCTTGAAAACCTTGCTCCATTTCCGAGAAGACGATGAAGTGGCGATCATATTCACAAGGTAATCTCTAAATATTACTGATCAGCGGAAAGGAAGTTAGCATTCCAGGGAATGGAATACCTCTCACACACCAACGACAGCCAGCTACTTTATTTCGGAGAGGGAGATAAGACGCCTGCACGGTTACACAAACACATCAAACGATTATGAGGACTCAACCCAGTCGAGCCTCCAGGGTTATGCTGTGGCAGTGCTAAGAAACTTCATGACTTCATCCCCGTTTCTGTTTGACCTCTATGGCTACTCTACCCGGTGCAAGCTGATAGGGGGTATTAGGCAACATTGCTCGATGTTTTTCAGTCATGCTCTACTCATGAACAGGATTTCCCGACATTCAGCAGATACCTTTTCGAGATGTTTGAAAAGTTGAAAGGAGTTCTCACAACCAACGAGTTGCGCAAAGTCCTACTGCCCACGTTAGCGGCAGACCAAATTTGTGTAACAGGGACAAGAGTCCACGCCAGTTGAGCCTTTCTGGTTTTGAGGGTTTCACTTCTTAATTATTGGGAATTTTTTTGTTACTTGGTGAACTGGGGAAGAAGCTGTTCCAGAAGGAATTCCAGAGAAGATTGTCATCATCTCTCAACCCTCCCCTCCCCAACCAAAAATTCAAAGTATTTTCCGCTTAGATATGATGTCTCCTCATCAGTGCGTAAGAGCCACTCCGGTTTGAAATTGATAACCAGGCCTAGTCGCACAAACAACGTCACTCAGAAAACAGGATCCGAATGATAGCAACAGAAGACATAATTGGTTGGGATGTAGTCAATTGGTCTCGATCATTAGAGTTCTGGGAATCAAAATTGAACATTGATTATTCTGATTGTTATTCCCTAGAGCTTGGATCTGAAAACAATGGTGGCATTTCCCTTTGGTTGGCGCTAAAGGGCAGTAAGGTTGTTTGCTCTTGGTATGAAAATGTTCCAAATCAAGCGAAACTTACCCACAAGAAATATGGTGTTGCAGAGTTGATTACATACGAAAAGATTGATGCGAGAACCATACCTTATACAGAGAAATTTGATATTATCGTCTATAAGTCAATGCTTGGAGGGATAGTTGGAAATGGGCAACTTGATGTGGCAACCAATGTCATCGACAACATCTATAATGCCCTAAAACCCAATGGGAAATTACTCTTCGCAGAAAATCTATCCTCCACAAGCATTCATAAGATCATGAGAGCTAGGTTTGGATGTGGAGGAAAATTGTGGAGATATTTCACCATCCCAGAAATACAATCTTTTCACACAAGATTTTCAAGCTTTGAGTACGTCCCAACAGGTTTTCTGGGTTGTTTTGGAGCGACAGAAAAACAACGAAGAGCACTTGCAACTCTTGATAAAAAAGTCTTTGAAAAAATCATTCCTCAGTCTTGGAAATATATCATCACTGGAATAGCGACCAAGTAAAGGCGATGAGCCCATCGGTCGTTGGCCGTGAATCCTTAGCTGCTGGCACAGAACCTTGCAGCGACTTACCCTTCAGGTTCATCAGTCATATGACAAACGGCTTCCCTAGACGAGTCCTAGACACAAAGTGGACCAGAGATTTCCAGCAATCGCACTACATTCGATGAGCCATTATTTTCAGAGAGTAGATGAGAGTTGCCCGAAGGCATCAAACCGACAATGACACAAGTTATGGACCAGGTGGGAGTGTTGGCGTAACATAAGTCCCTGCTCGGCCTACACGCCTCCTTGCCTTTCGTCAAGACAGAACACGTTAATTTCGACAACGCTGAGGTGGGGAAAGTTTTCACGGATGGTTCGAGACGCTGAGCCCAGAAGAAAAAATTCAAACTAACCCCGCGGCACAGGTTACAGATCTAGCCAAACAGATATTTGCGAATAGACTACCCATTCGACTTCTACTGAACAGTAGATCAGCATTTTCCTTCATTTTTTGGCAAAAAATCCACACTGAATTCTTGAGAAATACGCAACAAGATATTTGCTTTATGATGATCTTTTGGTACGGTGAGAGAATATAAGATTTCTCGTCTTGTCTGTATAGGGTGGTGCGGAATCCTTTCGAGCAATAGCACCTACACCTTAAAAAACCAAATACTAGGGCAAGCTTTTTAATGAGTGTATGGCCTTAGGGATTGATGTGACCGCCCTATTTCGAAAAGGGCATTTTTACCTTACACCAAGTCCCCCACGACAATTCAAAAATATTTCGAGCCCAACGTTCGTCAGGCAGATCTGGCGCACGGCACGTGATCTGCTGGTCCATAGAGTCCAATGGCATGTGGACTATCTCAAAAAGTAATTACATTGCGGAGGAGTGATTAAGATATGACAAAAATCTGTCATGTTACGACAGTTCACAATGTCTGGGATACGCGGATTTTCCGTCGGGAGTGTGTTTCTCTTGCGAAAGCAGGGTTCCAGGTTATGTTGGTAGCAGTCCATGATAAGGAGGAAATTGTAGATGGGGTGCAGATTATTCCATTGGCTCGAGCACGATCGGTTATTGAACGCCGGTTGTTGTTGAGTAGGCGGGCCATGGAGATTGCAAGGAATCTAGATGCAGATCTGTATCATTTCCACGACCCTGAATTGATTCCATCCATGAGACGGTTGGCCCGCAAAACCGGCAAGCCGGTGATTTGGGATGCACACGAGGTCTATATTGAAAGCATCTACCATTTCAACCAATTTAAATTTCGCCCAATCTCAGCTCTTGGGGCACACTGCTTTGACCGGCTGGAACGTGCGGCATGTGTCAATGAGTTTGCCGGAGTTGTCACCATAACGGATTTGATGGCAGAACGGTACAGATCGCTCGGAGTTGATACCTGTGTACTTGGGAACTTTCCTGATATCACCACCAGCAAAAACCGACCAGAAGTAACACGCGCTGCGCGACCTCGGATAATCAGCACGGGTGGCCACTTCCTCGACCGAGGCGTTTTCGAACTTGTTGAGGCCTTTCTGCTTGCCCGCAAAGAACTGCCCTGCGACATTGCCTTTTGGGGAAGCTTCGCTCCACCAGAATTAGAAAATCAACTCAAGGAGCGGCTACTGGAAACGGGCAATGTCCCTGCTGAAGATATCATCATTGATGGACCGGTTCCCTGGAAAACTCTCATGGAAGAACTTATTCCAACTGGTTGGGCTGGGGCAGTCCTGTACAGTCGTAGTGATCCTGATCTTCTCAATGGGCTCCCGAATCGGTTTTTTGAATACTGGGCAAATCAAGTGCCCGTTATTGTGACAGCTGGCTCAGTTGTCGGTCAGATTGCAGAAGAAGTAGGCGGTGGAATTACCGTTGAAACTCAGCCAAAGGCTATCGCCAACGCATTCCTAGAGTTGGCTCGCAACCCGGCCTTAGTGGAAACAATGGGGGCAGCTGGACGGAAAGCGGTTGAACAGAAATATAATTGGAATGTTGCGTTTCAAGAACTTGTCTCTTTCTACGCTCGTTTGGGCGTAACCGCTACCACCCCAGTAGCCCATTAACCTCACGGCAGGTGGAGAATACATGAAAATCCATGCATGCATATCTTTTAGGCTCCGTGGCTTGCATGACCTTTCTCAGCTCAATCGTTCTATTTGGTATACAGAAAAGGCGCCATGCATCACAGCATGCAACAAAGACCGCCCTACATAGGATAAGCCCATTGCCAAAGGCGGCAATAATGATATCTATGAGGTGATAGTTCTCTTGATGAAAATCAGAAGATGGAGATAATGATACGTACGTGAGTAGAAAATTTTTTCAGCCAAGCATTTCGCGGGTATCTAATTGAATGCAAATGCTCACACGTATTGCGACAGTAGCGCATGACCTTATGAAACAACGGCTGCCGATGAAATACACTAGCTCCGTCACATGCCTTACCGTTGGCATGAAGCCATCCATACTGTCCGTGATCGTCTGAGCCAACCATATGTACTCGGTCATTCTCAATCTGAATTGCGTGAGTGATTGGTAAAGATTGCCGACGCCAATAGGCAGGTCATTAACCAATGAAAACATCCTAGGTTTATACACGATGGTTATGGTGTCAACACTGCAGTAGATGGGACTCGCCGTGTGGCCGAGCAATAACAGAATAGTTCGGGTTCCTGGGAATCCAGAGTCGAAATTGCGTTCCTCAAGTGAACAGCAACGGCCTGTCTCTCCCTTGAGATGTCAAAGCCACTGAAATAAATAGCTTAGGGCTTCTGCATCATGGTGGCGAGGCCCACGGAATAATTCTTGAACGTCAAAACTCTGTGCACGGGACGAGTACACTCCACGAGATCCTGCAATCCGTTAACGCAGGTCGTGGGGAATACGAGTGTCGGTGTATCAAGACAGGGAGGCGATTGGTGAGACCACCAGATCTAGAGGAAACAGCCCAACGAAGTCGGAAAAACGGGTCGCCTTATCAAAAAAATCGCTCGAACGAATGGCTTCACGACGAGATCGGAAGTGTAAGTCAATCAAATTCATCAAGGCTTCTATCGCAATGCGAATTCTAATCCTCACGCAATATTTCCCTCCAGAAATGGGGGCACCGCAAAAAAGATTGTCAGCGTTAGCTGTTTCCTTACTGAAAGCTGGCCATCAAATTACGGTGCTGACCGCGTTCCCAAATTATCCAAGTGGAATAATTCCCGAACCATATTCAGGCCATCTGATGTTAGAAGAAAAGATTGAAGATGTGAACGTTCTTCGTGCCTGGATTTACGCAACGAAAAATCCTCGCATGGTGCCACGGTTATTGAATTATTTTTCATTTGTCATTTCATCGGCAATTGTAGGGACAGTGAAACTGGGACAACAAGATTTTATCGTAGTGGAGTCACCACCATTGTTCCTAGGAATGACTGGACTGCTCTTGAGCAAGATCAAAGGGAGCAAACTGGTCCTCAACATCTCAGATCTGTGGCCGGAATCTGCCGTGGCCATGGGAATAGTCAAAAACAAGACCATTGTCGCTCTTGCCACGTGGCTTGAGGAGTTCCTCTATCGACAGGCACATCTGATTACAGGTCAGACTCAAGGAATAGTAAAAAATATTCAATCGCGATTTACAGACAAGACCGTAGCCCTCATCCCCAATGGAGCAAGCCTAGAAGGGTGTTCGCCGCCTTCATTGAATAATCAAGAGGGAGCTTTCACAAAAGAGAAACTTGGCATTCGTGACAAATTTGTGATTGGGTATGCGGGGCTCCATGGGATAGCACAAGGGCTTGAGGTCATAATCCAAACAGCCCAACTTCTTTCAGACTATCGGGACCTGACGTTTGTGTTCTTCGGCGAGGGACCGGAAAAATCGAAACTGATTCATTTATCCAATCAAGCAAAATTAGACAATATCCACTTTTATCCTGCCGCACCCTCTACAGATATGCCGAAGATACTTCGCTTGTTTGATGTTGCTGCCATTCCTCTTAAACGACTTGATCTATTCAAAGGGGCCTTGCCATCCAAGATGTTCGAAGCCATGGCTTCCGCTATCCCCCTGATACTCGCAGTCGATGGGGAAGCTCGTACGCTCGTAGAAAAGGCTCAATCAGGAATCTGTGTTGAGCCAGAGAGCCCCCCCGCGATGGCCGAAGCAATTTTAAAGCTTTATCACGATCGGGCTTACAGTGAAACATTAGGGAAGAATGGACGTCATTTTGTGTTTAAGTATTATGATCGAGATAAGATTGCTAAGGATTTTGAACGCCTCTTATTCAAGAGTGCTGGTGAAGATCGCGAGAACGGTTCCACGAGTTGAAGGCCAGGACAAGCTCCGTCCAGAAGGTGTCTTTCGGAACTTTCCAAATTGGGAAGATGACTGAGACCCTGGAAGGTACAATCCAAAAATTGCGGAAAATGTCATAGACTGTGCCATAAAATATGTCTTGAGGTATTCCCCCAAAAAGCCAAGTCGTTGGATCTTCGCGAGCCACGCATGCTTCGCCCAAAATTAAACCGGGCTAAACAAACGCGAAGGCCCCAGAAGTTTTCATCCAAACCCTTGGCCCAAGAAACACCGAGAGGACTCTAAGAATGTGTGGGATTAGTGGGGCGATAGATTTCAAAAGTAGAACGGGTGAGATTGCGAGCGAATTAGTCCATCGGCTCGTTAAAAGTCAACGCTCGCGCGGACCAGACTTTGAAAGGGTACATGATTTTGACTTGCACACGTCTAAACTAAGCTTGGGACATAATCGATTAAGTATTATCGATTTACATGCTGAGGCCAATCAGCCGATGTTTGATCATTCGCAGAAGTATTGCTTGGTCTACAATGGCGAAATATATAATTACATCGAGCTTAAGGCGGAATTAGAGGCATTAGGTCATCGCTTTATGACCCAAAGCGATACTGAGGTCGTGTTAGAGGCCTTCAAAGAATGGGGGCCAGAGTGCCTTTCGCAACTAAATGGGATGTTTGCTTTTGCACTATTCGATAGAGATGAAGAAAAACTGTGGCTGTGCCGGGATCGATATGGAGTGAAACCTTGTTTTTACTACTATGACCAACGGTTCTTTGCCTTTGCCTCAACCACCAATGAACTGGCGAGCTATTTTGGCCTAAAACCCAACATGGAATATGTAGCCCGAGGCTTGAAATATTCGGTATTTGAAGATTCGAGTGATATGACGCCCTATGGAAATCTTCAGGCAATAAAGTCTGGCCACTATCTTTGTCTTGGGCTTAACAAGAATAAAAAGCCGAATACCTCTCAAGTTAAATATTATAATTTAATCGACAACGTTGAGGCATTGGTGGAGCACAACCACCAGTTGAGCGAAGCGGACCTGCTGGAACAGGTTGAAAGTATATTTTCTGATGCCGTTCGCGTGAGACTTCGATCAGACGTTCCCGTAGGAGTCAGCCTTAGTGGTGGATTGGACTCTGCCTCAGTGGCCGCAAGACTCACAGAAGATCATCCATTAGTGACGGGTATCTGTTTTGGGGATCCTGACGACCCAAAGACAGAAGCTCCAATTGTTCATCGCTTCTGTAAGGTTCGTGCCGTAAAGCCTGTCTATGTGAATACAAAAAATACAGGAATAGAACACATAACTGAGGTGTTTAGACGCACGGTTCAAGACCAGGACGCTCCATTTCCAGGCGGGAGCATCATCTCCCAAAACCTCGTCTTCCAAAGAGCTCGTGAGCTGGGGCTAAAGGTGATGTTAGGTGGCCAGGGGGGTGATGAAATATTTATGGGTTACAGAAAATATCAGGTGTTTCGCTTTCGTGAACTGGTCCAAAAAAGAAATCTTCCAGGAATGGTTCGTTTTCTCTATGACATACTTCCGTTGGCGTATGCGGAAGCGGCCTCCGTTCGGATGTATTGGCAGCAGCGTGCTCGATACACGTCGAGAAAAGGCATGGATTCTTTATTGACATTTCCGGATATTGAGCCCCTTGCCCTTGGGCATGACGAGAATACGCCCTTGTGGCATAGGCAAGTACGCGACGTACTAGATCTCAGCTTGCCAACACTGCTTAGATATGAGGACCGAAATTCTATGGGAAACAGCGTGGAAACCCGACTCCCGTTTATGGATTTTCGACTCGTAGAATTAGCGCTTAGCTTACCCACGTCACTCAAGTTACGAAAGGGATATGGCAAATGGGTCATGCGGCAAGTTGTACGTGATAGAGTGCCTGACGAAATTCGACTGGCACGGTTTAAACGGGGGTTTGATGTCCAGATAGATTCGTGGTTAACTCATGGGTTGGGGAATGAAATAAGAAAAGTAATAGGAGATAATTCCAGTAAGCTTGAGGATTTCTTTAATAAACGGGTGAATCCCGCTCAAGCATTTTGTGATCAAGAATTACTACAAGCGCCCAATCGAATGTTTGAGGCTGTAACCCTGTATTGGCTGGCTCAAAGGATCTAGGGCCTTATGAAAATGGCTTTGGGAGGCATTCGAATTTCCACGTAAACTCGAGAACGTCAGATTCGCGTGTAGTCAATTTTGTCATAGCCCATGTCGCCCCGTCGTGAATAAAGGCTCTTGGGCTGAATGGGTTCCGCGTCGGGGGGAGAAATGATGCCATGGACTTGACCATAAGAGTCTACTAGAAAATATGTTAAGGGAGACTTCGTCATGAAAAAATCAGGCATTGAAAAAGAAACGGCAGCAAAAAAACCTGAGTCTTATCCAAAAATCGCGGTGATTGGGACAGGGTACTGGGGGAAAAATTTAGTTCGAAATTTTTATGGGCTTCAGGCCCTTTCAGTCATTTGTGATAATGATAAAGAACGCCTTGAGGTACTCAGTCGAGATTACCCGGGTGTCGACGTCATGCATTCTATCGACGAAGTCCTGCTGCGTTCCGATATCCAGGCTGTAGCCATTGCGACGCCAGCTGAAACTCATGCCACCATCGTTCGAAAAGCCCTTTCCGCCGGAAAGGATGTGTTTGTGGAAAAGCCCTTATGCCTTTCGGTTGAGGAAGGTCAAACGCTCGTCACGTTAGCTCGCGATCAAGGGCGTATTTTAATGGTTGGCCACCTTCTTTGGTACCATCCAGCCGTGCTCAAGGTGAAAGAACTCATCGACTCTGGGGAATTGGGCCGCATCCAATATATCTATTCAAACCGACTCAATATGGGAAAAATTCGTCGAGAAGAGAATATCTTGTGGTCATTCGCTCCTCATGATATTTCAGTGATTCTTGGACTACTGGGCGAGATGCCCGATTCGATCATGTCACAAGGTGGAAATTACCTGCATCAGCAAATTGCAGACGTCACCGTCACGCTCCTGTCTTTTCCAAGTGGAGTCAAAGCGCATATCTTCGTCTCCTGGCTTCATCCATTCAAAGAGCAGAAGCTCATCGTCGTCGGTGAAAGAAAAATGGCGGTCTTTAACGATCTTGAAAAAGTAGACAAACTACTGTTGTACCCCCATACGATCGATTGGAAAAATCAGATTCCCATCGCAAATAAAGCGGATGCCCAGACCGTGGAGCTTGACCCGGTAGAGCCTCTTGAAGCGGAATGTCGGCATTTCCTAGAAAGTGTCCAATCTCGTGAAAGCCCTAGAACGGATGGCAACGAAGGGGTAAGAGTGTTATCAGTTCTTCAGCAATGCCAAGAGGCGCTTGAAAAGAAACCATCATCTTCAACCCAGACACAAGCCGCTTCAGCAGAAAAGTATTTTGCGCATGCATCCGCGTATATTGATGACGAGGTGGTCATTGGTGATGAAACCAGCATTTGGCACTTTTCCCATATCCTAAAAGGCTCAACGATAGGAACACAGTGCAAGATCGGGCAAAATGTCGTTGTCGGGCCAAACGTGAAGGTCGGGAATGGGGTGAAGATACAAAATAATGTCTCCGTGTACGAAGGCGTCACGTTAGAGGACTTTGTGTTCTGTGGCCCATCCATGGTGTTTACGAACGTGATCAATCCACGTAGTGAAATTCGCCGAATGGATGAACTCAAACCGACGCTCGTAAAAACAGGAGCAACGTTTGGGGCGAATTGCACGATTCTTTGTGGTACCACAATAGGTAAATATGCGTTTATTGGAGCAGGCGCAATGGTCACGAAAGATGTACCAGATTATGCACTCGTCGTCGGTACCCCAGCCAAGATCAAGGGTTGGATGTGCGAATGTGGAGTCAAATTGACCTTGAACAATGACAAGGCAGTCTGTCGATGTGGAAAACAATATGCTAAGACTCAACTTGGTATTTCAAAATTAAATTAAGCATCAATCAGAAGGAGCCCAAACATGGCCGTTCCCTTACTAGATCTCAAAGCACAACATGATCCCATCCGCAAAGACCTTCTTGCTGCAATGGAGCAAGTCCTTGATAAAAACAATTTCATTCTCGGGGAAGAGGTTAAGCTCCTAGAAGAAAAAGTGGCGAACTATTCACAAACTCAATACGGAATTGGAGTGTCCTCCGGGACTGATGCCTTACTGGTCTCCTTGATGGCTCTCAATATCAAGCCGGGTGATGAGGTGATTACGACCCCCTTGTCTTTCTTTGCCACAGCTGGGACGATTGTCAGGCTTGGGGCCAGACCGGTGTTCGCTGATATAGATCCGGTGACCTACAACATTGACCCAATGAAGATCAAGGAAGTGATCACCTCTCGGACAAAGGCCATTGTGCCTGTTCATCTCTATGGGCAGTGTGCCGATATGGATCCAATCATGAAGCTGGCTTCCCAGCATGGCCTAGGGGTGATCGAAGACGCCGCACAATCCTTGGGAGCTGAATATCGTGAGGGTCGACGAGCCGGAAGTATGGGCACACTCGGGTGTATGTCGTTCTTTCCAAGTAAAAACCTCGGTGGGTTTGGTGATGGTGGAATGGTTGTGACAAACGATCAGGAATTGATGGAGCGAATTCGTATCCTCCGTGTCCAAGGAGGGAAACCAAAATATTATCACAAATTTATTGGAGGGAATTTCCGCTTGGACACACTCCAAGCCGCAATTCTAAACGTCAAGCTTCCATATTTAGATCGTTGGACCTCATGGCGCCAACAAAACGCCGAGCGGTATGCCGTCTTGTTCAAAGAAAGCGGGTTAATGGAGAAGATCGGGCTACAACTTCCCAAAGCGGTTTACCAGGACGGAGGCGTCACCCATTACCATATCTATAATCAATTCGTGGTTCGTCTGCCTAACCGGGATGGGTTACGAAACTTCCTCAAGGAGAATGGAATCGGGAATGAAGTCTATTACCCGGTTCCCTTTCATCTCCAAGAATGCTTGCAGGATCTTGGGTATCACGAAGGGGACTTTCCTCACGCTGAGCTTGCCTGCAAAGAAACCGTTGGCATCCCTATCTATCCTGAATTGAAGCAGGAGCAGCAAGAGCAAGTTGTCAGCAAAATTCAGGAGTTCTATAACCAATGAAAATTGTCTCGATAATAGGAGCACGTCCACAGTTTATCAAATGCGGCCCGGTGTCTCGGGAGTTACGGAAGTTTGCCACAGAAATTTTAGTTCATACGGGGCAGCATTATGACGCGAATATGAGCGATGTCTTTTTCCGGGACCTGAATATTCCGAAACCTGACTATAATCTAGAAGTGGGATCGGCCAGTCATGCTCAGCAGACGGCTGAAATGCTCAAAAAGATTGAAGAAGTGATCCTCAAAGAACAGCCCGACTATGTGGTGGTGTACGGTGATACAAACTCAACACTGGCCGGAGCCATCGTCGCGGCGAAACTTCATATCAAGGTCGTCCATATTGAAGCGGGGTTACGGAGTTTTAACCGCCAGATGCCAGAAGAAATCAATCGTATCGTCACGGATCATCTATCGAGCTTTTTATTCTGTCCGACGAAGACCGCAGTACAACATTTACATCAAGAAGGAGTGAAAGAAGGCGTTTCCCTAGTTGGCGACGTCATGTACGATGCGTTGTTCGAAAATCTTGATGCCGCACAACAGACATCAATGATCCTGAAGCAGCTTGGGTTGAAGTCCAAAGAATACATGTTGGCCACCATGCATCGGGCGGAAAACACGGACGACCCTCAAAATCTTAAAAGCATTATCCAGGGATTTCTCGAATTGGCGAACGCTGGGCATCAAATCGTGTTTCCCGCCCACCCACGGACGCGGAAGTATTTGAGTCAACTTGGAGAAACCTGGCCTTCGAACATTCACACCATTGAACCTGTTTCATATATCGATATGCTGCTCCTGGAGTCCGAGGCTCGAGCCATCCTCACCGATTCAGGGGGAGTGCAGAAGGAAGCGTATTGGCTACGAGTCCCTTGCGTGACTTTTCGTGCGGAAACGGAGTGGGTAGAAACTGTCCAAAGTGGATGGAACTCACTCGTCGGGACGCAGACCGACAAACTCGTCAAAGCTGCGCAGGAAGCAAAACCTGGTGATAACACCCCCTGGCCCTGGGCAAAAGGAGAATCCTCGACAATAATGGCAGGAATTCTTCAGAATGATCAGTCATAGTGCCATGTGTGGGGTTCGTTGTTCCCGAACCACGAGAAACGGCTTGATGCATCCCTAATAAAGCATGAGGGGCTGCCGTAGAGAAGTCACAACCCGCACCACCTTTTCAGGGTGAGACATTGGTAGAGATGGATCCAAAATTCAATCTCCACTCTGACTCTTTCAAAAACCCAGACAAATCTTTGGCCGGTATGCCATGATATTTCCGCAAAACGCGGGTGTTCTGGCTCCAGAAATACTCAAACCCATTGCAATGATTGCCTCCCTCAGTCAATAGAACCAAATGGTTGATCCGATCATGCTTGAACGCTGAAATAGGTAAGGCATGGTAGGAGCGAGAACGATCGGAAGAGGCAAGACGATCAGTCTCGATTTCACTGAGAATAATTAGCATCAGAGAAGCGTTCCTCGGGTTATCAATAATCTGCATAGAGATATCCCCCCTCGCTTCAAGTTGCCGCCCCCCGCACCCTCCCCGCCCTACCCCATCCGCGCATACCCTTCCGCACCCTACCAAAATACCTTTCATCCAACTCAATTCCTCCAGCTTCGCCTGAGGCCTCGGCCTCCAGTTTCTCCGCATGAATGACACAAATTTTGTGATAAAACCGTGTCGTCGTATTGGCCTAAAGATCGAGAAGGTCCGCTGCAGCACGTGCAGTGACGTCCAGGACAAAAAATTCAAGTCGCTTCCGTGGGGAAGGATCCCGTAATTTGTCAGGCGTGGCGCCCATACGTCATCAGAAAGAATCTTCGTATTCGACAACAGCCCTAAGAATGGATTTCAACATCGAGTCAACAACCTGCCGTTCAGAACAAGACTTTCGGTTGGGGACGAAAAAATGTCAGCTTGCGCATTCTCATCGCGTGGCGGTATCGTAGGCAGGGCATCATCGCACAAGGATATCGTGCTCCTGTTCTGCGTGACCAGCGTCTGTTCACGGAAGAGACGATTCGATACGGTTCGCGTATGGTCGGTACAAGCTATCTTGTCGGTACACCCACGTCGTTTGAGCATTCCCCCTAACAGAAATTTTTCGATAATTCTTTGCTGCGCAGGCCGTAGTCATGGACATCATTGAAATCATCTTCCCACGACTATACGTATGGTTGTGGAAGCGGTGAATGTCCAATGCCTCGCCTCACGCAGAATTCATGACTAACGCCGTAGCGTTCAATCAGAGGAAGTGGGCCGTCGATGTGCAAGAAGACGGCTTGAACCACGATAAATACACAAAGGATATCTTTCTTAGATGGAGAGAGAACATCGCTCATGATGTACGCGATGCGACCGATGGGTTCTTTCTTTTTCCATAAACCTAAAAATGTTCTGCCTAGGAGAATTGCCCCTATGAAGCTTGAGCCTACCTGCAACCGACTCCTGATCTTACTTGGACTCTGTGTATTCTTCAGCAGCCTGACCGTCCAACCTTCGTTCGCGCAATTCTTAGAGCCCCCGAAGCCTGGCGAGGTGTATAAAGACTTTGTCTTCGCTCCTAATAACCAGAATGAATTTCGTGTGACCGATCCTGACGCTCGCCATCCCGGCGCTCAATGTTGCCTCCCGAATGAAACCCTGTCCGTTGCCATTGACGACCTGCAAAACGCCACGCACGCCGAGGCGATTTTCAATGCATGGGGAGGACATCTGGGGACCTCCGGGCAGGGCTTCACCATCAACGCTCCTGACGGCAATCCGACGATCCCCATGCCAAAGCTAGCTTCGACGCCCGACGAGGGCACCTGCTACATGTACCAGACAAACTTCACGGTCGACATCCCCCTCAACGACTTAAAGTTGGGACTCAACAGCTTTGACGGGATCGCTGATGATCAGATAGGAACCTGCACCGCGGGACCGTATAACTGGGGTCAGTGGGGGTGGTACGAAATTCGGGTGCGGGTGTATTACGACGCAGGCCTCAAAACCCACCCAACGGGATCTATTACCTCACATACCTCCGGGGCAACCATCGTGGATAATCCGACGATCAGCGTCGCGGCCCAGAGTCCGTCGGGAATCCAAAAGGTACAGGTCCTGGCGTATGTGGACGACTACGATACCGATGGCGATGGGCGCTTTCCGGCCTATCAGGGAAACTATCACCGCGACCAGTTCGAATACGTGAATCCAGACCTTCTCGGACTTCGCAAACATGTGGGCACCGACGAGTCATTCCCCTATGACCTGCCGTGGGATACGACCTATGTCCCAGATCAGGAGGTGGGTGCGGTCAAATTTATCGCGCGGATTCAAGACAACAACGACGTCTGGTATGTAACGGATGAAGTCAAAGATCTCACACTCGAGCGGGTAAGGACCTCGGTACAATTGTACACCGCTGCCGGCGTCACCCATGAATTCCGTGTTCGCGATGGTGACAGAAAAACGATGACGATCCACATCCCACCCACGATAGACCTGACGGAGGCCATCGAAGCACGACTGGTTCTCCGCAGCTGGAATGGGTCAATTACGGACGGATCAGTGAACACGCTGAAGGTAAATTCTTTCACCAACCCTATTCGATATGGGCGAGACCATTACTACAGTATGGATCGGCTTTCAGTACCCACGACCGCGCTCCTCTCTGGGGATAATGCGATCTCCTTTCAGTCGACCACAGCGGCCCACGGAATTGAGGTCTTGTGGCCCGGCCCCGCGTTCGTCGTGCGCTATCAGACTAGCGACACCTTGGCGGCGCCGACCGGCCTCATCGCGACAGCCGTGGACGATATGACGGTGGCGCTCGACTGGACTGACAACCTTGAGCCTGAGGTAACGGGGT
>JAJDBS010000252.1 GCA_029261235.1 Nitrospirales bacterium | reverse complement strand
GCGATGAAATCATCCAATCGTTCGGGAAACAACGTCGCTTGGTGGCGATCGTCGCCTTGAATAAATCCGCTCATCACAGACACCTCCGTTCGAAAGGTGCAGTATACTCGCTTCGCGAGTTTTCACACAGCCTGGGCCGTTCTGAGTCAAATGGCTGTGGTCTCTGAATGTCCGCTTTGGAGAATGATAATCTTCACGGTCGGACGAAAAATGTAACAGAAGACAGCATTGTGTTACATTTTTCAGGTTACGTAGGCTCTTCCCTGTGGCCAAATTCTTTTCTTATCAACCCCTTATAAAATCCCATTTTTATAGAACATAAACAAAAATGTAACCGTTCTCCTAAGCGAAGTGTTACATGTTCAGTAATTTTAGTCATCTCTTTTGTCCATCTGTTTTTTAGTAGCCTTCTTTGGTCAGGCCACCAGGCCAGGGAATCCCATTGAGCCGCTGATCTTCTAAGGCGAACCTCAACATTATAGAAAGCGCTCGTGCTGTCAGGGAATGTCGTTTGTAATAATCCACGGTATTTTTATCTCTTGGCCTTTTCCGACGCCTGCTGACAGGCTCTGGGGACAAACGCTCTGCTGAGTCAGCAGCCCTTGTTTGAGCGGAGCGAGTTGGGCTGCTCTCTTGCGTCTGTCCCATCCTCATGAAGCCTGTCTGGGCGTCAATGGTTTTGCCTACTTTTGCCGAAACAAAAGTGGGTCGCTGGCCGGGGCGAAAACCGGCAAATTCCAAGAGAACAACACATCCTCAAAAGAAAAAAGAATACCATGGCTTGACGAGAATCCTCCTTTCATGGGAATGACAATGTGAATATTATGCGTAAATCTCTTGTAACATACAGTTTTGTGATGTTCCTGGTTGTGGGTCTATATCAGGTGGTTAGTGCTGAAGGGGTCGTTGAGGGGACGGTGTCTGTTGAGAAGCAACGCTCTCTTGGACCCATGGTTCGGGATTACATTAATCGAGTTTCTGCCCAATCATTAGGCGCCTTGCTTGTTCAAATTCAAAGCCATCCTGATGTGAATCTTCAATCGGTTGAAGCAGCCATTCGAGACATTCCTCAATATTCGAGCGCACCGGTGGGGGCGCAGCCTAAACGTTCCATTAAGGTTAAGGGAAAGGACGCTGCATATTCCTTGTATGTGCCTCCTTCTTATTCTCCTGAGCAGGCCTATCCCTTGATTGTATGTTTACATGGCGCTGGGTTTACGGGTGAATCGTATTTGGAGCGTTGGGTGCCACGGTTAGAGGATCGCTATATATTGGCATGTCCGACGATAGCTGGAGGTGCTTGGTGGACTCGGTTTGCGGAGGAACTGACCCTAGACATTTTGGATAGTCTTACGCAGGAATATCATATTGATCCAGATCGTGTGCTTCTGACAGGTATGTCGAATGGGGGAATTGGCGCCTGGATTATTGGGATGCATCATGCCGATCGGTTTGCCGGCATCGCACCGATGGCCAGCGGTCTTGACGATGTAATGTTTCCCTTTGTGGAAAATTTGATTAATACACCTGTGTATGTCATTCATGGGAAAGAAGATCAGGTGATGCCGGTTCGATTGAGTCAAGACTTAGTGCGAGAAATGAAGCGGCATGGGGTGCCCTATCAATATCGTGAACATCAATGGACACATACACATGCAGGGGGGCACTTTTTCCCACACCAAGAGCTCCCTAAGCTGATTGCCTGGTTTGATCAGCAGCGACGAGCTCCGCTGCCCACTCATATTGCGATGGTGCGGGATGAGTCCCATACTATGCCCTTGTCATGGGGAAGAATTGATGCGACCGATCAAATTGCCGAATTTTCTGAAAATCTTGTGGATAAGCGTGATGCGCTTATTGCTGCGGCCATTTACGCCAAATTGCATACCGAAGTTGTGGGACCAAATACGATTGAGGTGAAGGCCCTTCGGGTGAAGAAATACACATTATTCTTGAATGATGACTTAGTAGATTTTTCAAAACCGATTGTTGTGAGAACCAACGGCGTACAATCTTTTGAAGGGATGATCACACCCACTATCGAAACCTTACTCCAAGAAGCCCGCCAGCGTTCCTCCTCTCATGTGCTCTTTCCCGCGAAAATTTCTCTCGATGTCCCCTCTTCTGGTTCTGCATACACAAATCATGGAAAACCGATGCAATAATTCAGTGGGCAATTGATCGCATGGTGTTCTTTCAGCCAAAATCATAGAATAGATGAGTAACTGAATTTTTTATCTCATCATGCTAGCTCTATGTATGGGGATTGCCATGAGCATCGATCTGAGTTCAGTCGGCATCATCACAGGAAGAAAAGAAGTTCTCACGAATTATGTGGTGAATGCATTCTCAATTCTTATCCCTTTGGGCGGCACTCTGGTCGGACTATTCTTCTTCTCTGCTTGTTCCCCCACCGTTGACACTGTTTCTATTTTTTTTGTTTTTTTTCTGTTGAATGTGCTGGGGACGGCGATCGGGTTGCATCGCTATTTCACGCATCGTTCATTTGAGACGAGTTCCTTCTTTCGATTGTTGTTGGGCATTTGGGGAAGCTGGGCGATGCAAGGGCCGATAGATCGGTGGGTAGCTGACCATCGCCGTCATCATCGTTACTCTGATCAGCCCTTAGATGTTCATAGTCCTTATTGGAACAATCAAAAGCCGATTTTCAACGGATTCATGCGCTTTGCTCATGCCCATGTCTTATGGATGTTTGTGGGGTTGCCAACTGATACAGGTCTCTATGCCAAAGATACGCTGAGTGATCCGATCAGTCGTGGTTGCAGTCAATGGTATTGGTTTCTTTGTGCGACATCATTGTTGCTACCTGCGTTTGTCGGTTACCTGATCAGCGGGCCAGATGAGGCATTTCGGTCTTTTGTCTGGGGGGGCTGTTTTCGCGTATTTCTCCTTCATCACTTAACATGGTCGGTGAATTCCTTTGGCCATATGTTTGGTGGGAAAACGGAGAAGAGTCGAGATGAGGCGAGGAATAATCTTCCACTTGCCTTGTTGCTTTTTGGCGAAGGCCTTCATAGCTATCATCATGTGCATCAAAGTACGGCTGTGAATCAACCGGCGTATTTGGATCTTTCAGGACAGTTCATCAATCTTTTTGAAAGACTGCATATTGTGTGGAATGTTAAACGCTATTAGGGGTCTGTTGAAAAAAGCCGCCAGCGACGTTCTCGCCTTTTTTTCGTGCTCACGTATAGAAAATACGCTTCGCACGCTAAAAAGGCTGCGGCCTTGCTGGACGGACTTTTTTGAACAGACCCGAAGCCCAAGTTACACGGATAACGTTGGTTGAATTTGCCTTTGAACTTTTGTATTTTTCGATACGCCCATTAGTGTTGCCCTTGGGAAATGGTTCTCATGTGTATTGTATGGCTATTGGCGAGAGTAGGCGAGCTATTAGCCCACGCAAGTCATATGTAAATAGTCTGTGAGAGAGAACGACGGACTAGCTGCAGTGTTGCTCACGAATGGCAAGGGCTTCGGGCATCCATTCTTCGAATTGTCGAATACGAGTTTCGTGGCTCGGGTGAGTCGACATAAATTCTGACGGTTGTTTGCCTTGACTCATTTGTCCCATTCGTTCCCATAACTTTGGGGCTTCGGTCGGATCAAAGCAG
>JAJDBS010000251.1 GCA_029261235.1 Nitrospirales bacterium | reverse complement strand
GCGATGAAATCATCCAATCGTTCGGGAAACAACGTCGCTTGGTGGCGATCGTCGCCTTGAATAAATCCGCTCATCACAGACACCTCCGTTCGAAAGGTGCAGTATACTCGCTTCGCGAGTTTTCACACAGCCTGGGCCGTTTGCAGAAAGCCTCCTTTCCCATCTTGATCTTCAGTCAGGCTTATCAATTCTTGATGTGAATTGTGGGGATGGTATTCCCGCCTTTCATCTGGCTCATCGCGTTGGCTCAGAAGGGCGCGTGCTGGCGACTGACATCAGTGAGGCCCAAATCATGAGGGCCAGAACGGCTCAAGGCCCATTCTTTCCATGGTTAGAGTTTCGTCGAGAAGACGTGAAGAATTTGTCGGATGATCTCAACTGCTTTGATCGTGTCACTGGGAATTTATCGTTCATGTTTTTCCGACCCGATCGCGAAACAGTCTTGCATCAATTATTGAGGTGTGTCAGCCCTGGCGGTCAGCTTGTCCTGACCTTCCCTTCGCTTGGGACGTTTGATTCATTGTGGCAACAGGTTGATCAGGAAATGCAGGCCAAAGGGTTTTCGACAGAACGAGAAAAGTTAAAGGAGTACATCGCTGAAAGGCCTTCTGCCGAGGATGCACGTAGATGGCTGAAAACCGGTGGTTGTGAGCGTATCGATGTGGCCGAATATCCGTTGGAAATTGAAACAGGTTCTGGCTATGAATTCCTCTATCACCCATTACTCCGAGGCGGGTTTTTAGAGGATGTGTATGAGTGTTTCACTGATCAAGCATTAGCTGAATCATTTATGCAAAGCATTGCCGCAGAGACGTCAAGTTTTGTCCCCCTCCTTGCACAGCGTTGCGTGATGTCTGGTTGGGCGCCAAAGCCTTCCTCCTAATTTTTCAAACTTCCGAATCTTTTCATTCCAAACTTCGGATAACCAGGAAGATAATGAAAAGAGAAGCTCGATTCTTTTCGAGAGTAGGACAATAAAATAATGATTCAAGGGGAAATATCATGACGGATGTTGCGGACATCTCAGGACATCTTAGGTTCCGATCCGCGGTAGAAGAAGATTATCCCGCTATTGGTGGTCTGGTGACTAGTGAGGAGGAACTCTTTTTCGTTTACCCCAGAGGACATTACCCGTTTGATGTGCAGCAAATACGAGTCTTGGCTGGCAAAAGGCATGAACTCACTGTCGCCATAGTGAAGGGAAAGGTCATTGGGTTTACAAATCTTTATGATATGGAGGCTACGCATCAGGCCTTTATCGGCAATGTGATCATTGAAAAGACGTTGAGAGGTTGTGGGATCGGAAGGAAAATGATCGGGGTAATGCTCAAGTTTTGCTTTGAAAAATATCATCTTTCAAAAGTCAACATCTCTGTGTTTAGCCATAATATTCCTGCGTTAGTGCTGTATTCTCGCCTTGGATTTACTCCCTTTGATTTGGAAGAACGTCAAGACTTTACTGGACAAACAACGGTGATGATTCATATGACATTGCCTAGAAAAATCTATGAAAACGGAAAACTCAAAAGAGTCATGGAAGATAGGTGAATGCCATAATGGTGCATAGTGACATTATCAGGGAACTCCTATGGCCAAAAATGATGTGAATGGAAAAGAGTAAAGTATGTCAATAAAGAAAGAAGGTGGCACCTTCAGTGAACTAACTTCCACTGGGGTGAAGTGTCCGCAATGTCGAAAAGGTGCCTTGGATCCTGCGCGCGGCCGATTTGGGCCAGTTTATACATGTACGACCAAAGGCTGCACTTTTTGGCTGGATTCTCGACCGACGGGGAGGAAATGCACGTTGATGCGCGATGGGAAACGTTGCGGGGCCTTACGGGTTGAGGGGACTAAAACAATTCCCACCAGATGCAGCGATCGGTCCTGTCCTAATCGACATCCTCACAAACTCGATAAAACGAAGAGCTGATGACACCTATAGATTGGGGGGAATTCTGCTCACATCGAGGTTCTCGATCTCGGACTTTCCAAGAGGAAGTACAAGATGTTATCGACGAAGGCAGGGTCTTCCGTCATGCCCAAATGGTCAGAAAAGATAAACAGCACTTGGTTCCAGCCGATAGGGGATGTTAAGCGATTGCCTAGCTTCTTCTCTTCCCGTTCATCCATCAGTGCACTTTGCCGCAAGACGACTCCGTCTCCTGGGGCATGTTCAATTATGTTGATCTGCCCATCTGGCTGAATCTTTGCTTGAGACATCGTGGGCATAGAATCTCCTGCGACTAACAACAATCGAGTTGTGTCAGGTGCGTGGGCTGGCACATCGAGGGCGGCGGTCGGGTGTTGAGCCCTGGCCAATAATTTTCGTTGATGATCCAGAGCAACGCGTCGTCGCTTCTTTGCGTCAGTAATTTCTGGCAAGAGACTGGACAGGATGTTGTCCTGTGATGGATCAGCCAATCCCCAGCCATGTTTTTCCCATAAAGCCGGAGCAAAGATATCAGAGACAGGTTCCCCATTCACATCCAGTAAGGGTTGGTGGCGGCTGCGCGGGAGCAACTGATAGACCGAGGGCATGGTGCCGACTACTACAGCTGGATAGGTTCATAGCAGAGCAGACGGCTTCAAGCCTTCAGTTAATGTGATCAGAGTCTCGACCGATCCTGCATTGGGAGGACCGATCATGACCAAATGGTCCACGTGCTTGGCTCCTTCCCAGGTGACCGGAGGGAGGCTGCCATCGGTGGGAAGATCAACGGCCCCATATCGTAAATAATACCTGGCCACCAGACTCCCCATGGAATGGGTAACCAAATCGAACTTCACTGGTGAGCGCTTTACGCCATATCGCTTGTAAATTTCTTGTTGTACTTCGATCTCCTTGGCTTGAATAAAGCGATCCAAGGCCTGGGCCGATTCCACAAGGTCGCGACGCCAGTCATAATCAAATTGAAAACAGGTAAAGTGTCGGTTGCCATAGTCGACCGCATGGCTTTCGGCTAATTGCTGGTCACGATAGCCACTGACACCGAGCGAACGCAGAATGTTGTAATAAGCATTCAATTCCAAGGGAATGCCAAAGAAATTCAGCATCACCCGATCCAAGGCCCCGGCCTGACGGACTGAATCTTGTAAATTTTTCAAGTCCTTACCAGACTCCATTGGCAATGCCAACAGACGTGCGCCTTCTGGTGATGATGGATCTACTGCTCCTGAACCAAATGCCCCCCAGACGACGTTCCCGGTGTTTCCATCTTCCAAGCGGGAACCCAAAATTCCAGGAATCACAATGACGGGATTTCGATCTGGATCTTCCTGCTGAGCCAATTGATTATAGAGGTTGCCCAAGTCTGGAGAGGTCGGGAAGGCCGAGCATCCTGTCAGACCCACGATACACAAAACATTAAAAAGGAAAAGTCTGATCATATGAGAAGAGTCAGTAAACGGCCCATGAACATTTGTTAAAGGAAAGTCTCAATCATCGCATAACTCAATGGTGAATACCCAACAGAGTCTTGTGATGCGGAATTAGATTACATATTTCTTGTTGATCCATTGGGTGTAGGTGGTGGGTTGAATCAACGGCTTTGTCATGGAATAACTAGGCTCTTCCGGGACGAAATATTTAATTTAAGTGAGAAACTCTGGATGTTGAGTGGGAAGTTATCGAGGGTTCATACAGGTTAATTAGTGGTTTCAAGACTTATTATGGCTGGTCGGAAGGTTTTTCCAGGGGATGAATTTGTTCTTTCCAGCCTGACATATGACCTTCTAGGTAGACGATGTTCGTGTAACCCAGCGTCCAGAGGGCGAATTTGGCTATGCCGGCACGTGGTCCGTGTTCGCAATAGAGAACGATCGGGTCTTCTGGTTTACTGTTGATCTCTATGTGACGAGACCACAACGAATAGAACGGTAGATGCAAGGCTCCAGGCACATGGCCTGATTGATATTCGCTGTCGGAGCGAACATCGACAATGACGGGCGCTGTCTTGTTTTGAATGTCTGCTAAAAGTTGGTCTTGGGTCATGTGATGGGTTCCATTTCCCGTGCACGCTGCCAATAAACTGGCAAGAAAGAGAATGCTAGGGAGATTCCAAGACGTGAAGCGGAACATTTTTTCATGAATGGTGGGGAATCCGAATGATAGCTATTCGGATTCCCCGATTTTGGTTCTTGTGTCTACCTAGACGAAATTCTTATCGATGATGTTTATGGCTATGGACATGCTTGTGCTTTTCGGAGAGGAGGAACACATTTTTTTGTAACTCTCGGCCAATTCTTGTATTGCGGCGAATGATTTTGGCGAGGGTCGTCTTTTCAAGGTTCCTGATCTGATGATGTCGGAAGATGTTGCGGTAAAAGAATCGGTCTCCGTCTCTCAACCGCTCAAATTGATCAACCAGGATGGTAAAGAATAATTCACCTACCATAGCGCCAGGGCGATGATCTTCGGCTAGACCTCCAACCCATACGTCCACATGTTCGAGGTTCCCATACATAGATTGCAGTCGTTCCTGGCTCTCAGTGTCTTGGGTGAGGTCGGCAAACGTCACGGCTGGCGAGAGGCCAAAGGCCAAACGTACTGTGTTGTAACTGGGCAGGCCATGATCTCGACCTCGTTGGATATTCATGGAAGCCAGATCGAATCCACCGGCCCCTGGAACGCCAAAGAGGAAGTTACGGACATCATCAATGATAAAGGTATCGACTTCTTGAGCTGGGTCACCGCTGGTCAAGCCTCTGAGTAGAGGAGCAATCCCGCCTTCGTTCGTGATGCGCCAAGGAGCGAAAAATGCGTCGCGAAGAGCGAGACGTCCTTCTGGAATTGACCGCCCGTTTCTTTTAAGCCGCGGCAAGGTCGCGGACAGCATGGTGTGTCCCACTCGATAGGCTGCGGTACTAAAGGTATTGCTGATTCCGGGATTCACGTTTGCGTCATATCCTGTATACGGTCTCATCGCATTGGGGCCAAGCAGGACGGGAAGAAATTCTTGATAGGTCACGACTTGCATGAGCGCTCCAACCCAGGCTCGAGCACGTTCATATATTTGATCCCCGGTTAATCTATGTAATCGACGATGGAGTTTCCTGGCTTTTCGATTATGTTCACGCACAAAGAGGGTATGCATGGATGTCAGGCCTACTTGCTCATTGGCGCGAATGTCCCCGGCGAGAAACAGGGAGGGGCTCGACCCTCCATCATTCGGTAAGCCATCTATGTTGAACGGTAAAAGATTGCCTTTGCTGGTTTTCAGGCGGCCGGTTCCGTCATTGGTTCGAAGGGCTCGAGCTCGAGTGGGATCAGAACCATACACATTGGATGCATCGATGAAGGCCGTGATCTGATTGATTTGTTGCCGCGGATTCTCTGGGGTCAGACCGGTTGTCCGATCATAGACTGATCGGTTCATGGGCATCTCTTGGGTTCCGGTCGACTTTGGGTCAAAGTGGGGATCGCCGATGGGAATCGCAATCGGCATGGGTTCGTTGGGATCGCCGCCAGTGAGGTCCATATCGTGATCCAGAAATTGTCCCCATTGCCACAACATATCCGTGGCCTTTTTTTTGTTGTAGATTAGTTCTTTCTGTGCAGCAAGGCTATTTGAGATCTCCCGAACATTGGGATGGTTGTGCCCAGAGGGTGTCGCTATGCCGTCTTCATAGTCGGGGGCTGCTTTCCTGAGGAGCTGGCTATTGGTGCTCCCCCATGACGGGTTGTGAATATTATTATTGGTGCCGTCAATCGTCCGTGTCTCGAAGGCCGATGCGTCCGAAATTATAGCGCCCAAGTTAAGTGCTAGGGCTCCACCGAGGATGATACTGAAGGAGAATGGTAGTGATGCCAGGGCTTGGCTAATCAGGGGGCGAGGAATTTTCACGTTCTATACTCCCAAGTCATGTGTGATTGAAAAACTGAGATTTCTACCGCATGTTGGGGGGCAGGGTAGGAAGCGCACTGGGTCCATTCTTATATCAAAAAATGGTCGCTTCGGAAAAGGAGCTTGCCGAAATATTTGGGTAAAGTGCTAGGATGAGTTTTTTCATTGATCGAGGAGGAGCTGAACGTATGGATATTGAAGTCTTTCGACAAATGGTAGATAAAAAACCTGACGGTTTTTTGGGACGATACGGATTGGGTGATAAGATTCTTCAGACAGGGGAAAATTTAGAAGAAGCGGCGGAACATTTGCGTGTGGCGGTTGAACTTGATCCTATCCATGTAGCATCGCACTTTGCCTTAGGACGTGCGTTGGCTGGCATCAAACAGAATGACGAAGCGAAAAAGGTGCTGGATGCTGGCATTGATGCGGCACTCTCAGGTCGATCGAATGGAGGTGGAGATCTGGTTCCAGAAATGCGGGCATTGATTCAGACATTAGGATAAACAGCAGAGAATTTCCTTACTGGAAAACGAAAAATATGCGATCGATAAGAATCTTTTCTTCGTGAAAAAGATGCGCTACATTGCGCGAGGGTTTTCCCTCATCTTGCTTCTAGTCGGGAGTGGGCTGTGGGTTGGTTTCAACATGGTAGGAGGAGCATTTGAATATGAACCGAAGGACTTGCAAAAGAATTTGAGTGCAGAGGCGAGAGCACTCATGGATCAAGCATTCGAAAATATTGAACTTTCAGCACGGCGGGATTACCACACGCATATCTTGGGAATGAATACCGAATTGAATGGCACGTTTGTCAACGAAGGCTGGCAATCACCGTGGGGCGGGTTGATTCATTATATTCAGTTTGCAGTCTACAAAAGCTCTGCGGCCATCACTGATGTTGAACAGGCCGACGCACAATTTCTCACCCGTCTCATAGATCTTATCCAGCACATGCCTCGCACTGGAAAATTTGGGATTATGGCCTTTGATTATTTTCATAATGAACAAGGACAGCCTGATCCACTACTTTCGACATTTCATGTGCCTAATGACTATGTCATGGAAATTGTGCAGGAGAATCCCGATATTTTTTTCCCGATTGTATCTATCCATCCGTATCGAGAGGATGCGACCCAATTTCTTCAACAGTATGCAGAACAGGGTGTGCGATTTGTGAAATGGCTGCCTAATGCGATGGGCATTCACCCTGCATCGGAGACGATGACGGATAAGCTTGATGCGTATTATGAGATTATGCACGAGTATGACATGGTGCTCATTTCGCATACTGGTGATGAGAAGGCGACCGAAGCCGAAGAATTTCAGAATTTAGGGAATCCGCTCTTTTTGCGGAAAGCTCTGGGCATGGGTGTGAAAGTGGTCATGGCTCATGTCGCGAGCTTGGGAGAATGCAAGGAAGAAGATGCAAGCCTTTGCCCTGTTGGGACTCCGTATATTGATGTAGCCATGCAGATGTTAGAAGAACCCCGATACCAGAAATTATTGTTTGCCGATATATCGGCGTTGACGCAAGATAATCGAAAAGACAAGCTCAATGCAGTGTTAGCGAATACCGCGATTCATTCCCAACTGATCAATGGCAGTGATTATCCATTACCAGCTGTGAATATTGTGATTCAGACCAGAACCCTCGAATCTTCAGGATATATTACGGTTGAAGAGCGAACCGCCCTCAATGAAATTTATGACTACAATCCCCTACTTTTTGATTTTGTCTTGAAGCGCACATTACGCCATACCGAAACTGGCATGCAGTTCCCTGACTCGGTATTCGTCGAACATCCGCTCCTGCCCACAGGTTGAGCTTGGGGCTGTTGAAAAAAGCCGCCAGCGGCGTTTTCACCAAATTCCCGTGCTCGCGTACTAAGGGTACGATCCGCGCCTGAAAGTTTGGTTGCGGCCTTCCTGTGCGGACTTTTTTGACCCGCCCTGCAGCCTTTCGTGTTTTAGGCTACCGTTAGATCATTTATCCATGAAAATTGTCATTATTCGACACTTCCAGACTAATTTTTTAATCACGTTGTTGTTCCTGTCGAAACAACGAAGATGGAGCAGTTGGCTTTGAAGGGGGAGTAAGCGAATCTTCCACCTGAGAGGGGGGCGGAACGCTTGAGTTAAGAAGCAGGTAGGGCTAAATCTGAGGCTACTGCGCACAATGCTCCGGCAGTGGTCATTTCATCTAGTGCTTGTTTGGCTGTCGACTGTTCATGTTGTCCATCCC
>JAJDBS010000026.1 GCA_029261235.1 Nitrospirales bacterium | reverse complement strand
AATTAAGCTGCGAGAGCCAAAGGTTCGTTGGCAATTAAAGTTTTCCCGAAGGTTTTACGAGACTCCGAGAGCTCGACACGCTCTGTTGACCTCTTGATTCCCGTCGAAGCCAGTCACCCCCATATGAAATGTTTGCGATTTCCCCTCTTTTTTCAGAGGGCCTTCTTCTAGTGTACCGCAATAGTGCGACCCTATCCAGTTAAGATAACCATAAACGGGGGGAAAGCAAGGTGCATTGTGTGTTCTGATGGAGATTCAAGATGGTTCTTTCCGACCATGGCTCCACACCAAATCTTCTTGCATTGCTCGTCATGACGTATGAGTTACACTACCTATTCCCATAGAAAAAAGGTGGCGGAAAATGATTGAGTAGACAAAGGAGCAAGCTAATATGGCGTGGACGTTGCTGTTGGTCGCAGGGGTTTTTGAAATAGTTTGGGCGATGCTGTTGAAATTTACGGATGGGTTTACGAATGTGTGGCCGAGCGTAGGAACTGTGGTCGCCATGGGCATTAGCATGGTCTGTCTGTCGTTCGCCCTTCGCGAGATTCCGATGGGGACGGCTTATGTGGTTTGGACGGGCATAGGCGCCGTCGGCACAGTCATTCTGGGAATTGTGTTTTTTGGTGAGCCCAAGAACGCCATTCGTCTAATGTGTGTTGGGTTCATTATTGCGGGGATTGCGGGATTGAAGTTGACGTCACCTTCATAAGTGAGAAGGAAAAAGTCAAAAATGAGAAGGAACGAACGATGTCGATGCCATGAACCGAAATGGTTCTTATTCTGACTGCGCTTCTTAAAACGCCCAACTGACAAAAGTATTGCGCTCTCCCTTGGTGAGTTCTTTCACCATATGCGGATACATGAAGTTTGAGGGGAATATCATGATGTCCCCCGCCTTAAACGACACTTCATGTTGACCAAAGAATACAAACTCCCCTCCCTCGTATCCTTCATTCAAGACTCCTAAGATACTGAGGATAGGAATGCCTTTTCGCTCTCCGTCAAAGAGCGAATGGATATGGTCATAATGCTCACGCATCATGGTGCCGGCTACGTAGCGATTAAATCGAATAGGCGTAAAGGTCTTAATGAACCCCTTGATTTTTTCGCCTTCTTGACGAACATGCTTGATCATATATTCTTGCAAGGCTTGAAAAACATACGGAGCAAGTGTGTCGTGCAAGTCTTGGGTTGCGTTTAAGACATCTAATTCTTTTTCAGGCTTGGAAGCATAATCATTGGCGGCATAGCTATACCATGAATGTTTCGCCCATTCTTGGCCTCGAATATCATGCAATACGGCCTCACAGATATTTGCGGGTATGACATTCGTCACATAAATATAATCCGCGATTTTATCCATGATTTTTTATCAAATGGTTGAGGAAATCATGCCGATCATCGATGGGAAAAGAACACGACTAGATTGAAAACTGAACAGATGGTTGTGATCCAGTAGGTTCGGCGAGAATACCTTTTTGCTTTAAGGTTTCAAGGATTTTATTAGTACAAGCATCGAAATCTTCAGGTCCAGCAAAGATGAGATCCCTATCGGGTTGAGGGCCATCCTGGTCTTTGGTCATGTGAACAGTGACAACCTGAATCGGGTTGACCAAGGTTTGCACCGTTTGGACGATACCCTTGGTGGCCTGTGGAAATGCGTTTGTCGTCGTGATGACAAGAGAGCCTGTGTCAGTCAATAATCGAACGACTTCACCAAAACGACGGACTGTTTCTTCCGCTTTTATTTCATGGAGGTCAGCATCTAAGCCCCGCTGTAAATTTTCGCCAACCAAAAGGTAGGCATGACGCCCTTCCGCTACCAATACCGTTTCTAATTTCCTGGCTAAGAAGCTCTTGGCGGTAGTATCTGGCCCAGTGAGTAACACCACAGCTGCCCGGTGCCCATAGTGGCGGCTTCGTTCCTCAGCACCCACATCGCCTTTGACCCAGGCAGAATCTCGCTCCCTGGCTTCCGCTCGGAAATCTTCTTGTTCGTCAGCTACCAATTCTGTAATGATGCCGCCGCCTGCAACATCATAGTTATCAACAAGAACGAAGCGACCTGTAGTTTCAAAGCTAGCATAGAGGTCGAAGGCCAAAGGGGATTTGGTTCGCAAGGTAATATCAGCCACTTCATTTCGTTGTACCGTCGCTTGTGTTTGGCGATCGTCTAGATTATTCGCGTCGACGATGCGATGAATCGCCACGATTTCGCAAAGTACTTCACGAGTTGCGAGACGTAGGGTATACGTTCGTTGTGTTTCAAGCGGCTGGCTACCTAACCAAAACAGATTCGCACGAATTCGAGTGGAGACCAGCGGACGGGTTTCTTCATGCGTCGCGATGTGCCCACGCTCCACAAAAATTTGTTCATCCAGGGTGATGCCAACTGATTGACCGGCCATGGCTTGCGTCGGCGGCGGATCGACATTAAACGCTTCGATGGATTGAACATTGGCCGACTTATTCGTTGGAGAGAAGACTAAACGATCACCAATCTTTAATTTTCCAGCCGTCAGGCGGCCCACCAAGATGCGACGGGCATCAAATTTATACACGTCTTGAAGTGGAAACCGCAGAGCTTGCTCACTTTCAGCTGTCTCCGAATGGAAATGGGCTAACGAGTCCAAGACAGATGGGCCGGTGTACCATGGGGTTTCCGGGCTGATCTTCGTAATATTGATGCCTTGTTTTGCACTCGCTGGAATGATGTACTGCGGAACAACATTTAATTGGGTCAGAAATTCACGATATTCTTTTTCAATGGCTTGAAAGATATCCTCTCGATAATCCACCAAATCCATTTTATTCACCACCACGGTGACTTGCTTCACGCCTAACATCGAGAGCAACAAGCCATGGCGTTTGGATTGATCGCGAACTCCCTCCAAAGCATCAATAATCAGCAATGCCGCTTCAGCACGTGCAGCACCCGAGACCATATTTTTCAGGAACTCTTTATGCCCAGGCGCATCAATGATGATGTATTGTCGGTCACCCCACGTGAAGAATGTTCGCGCCGTATCAATGGTAATACCCTGTTGCTGTTCCTCTAAAAAAGCATCGAACAGAAATGCATATTCAAACTCTTTACCTTGTTGACGGCAGATGGCTTGGATTTTTTCAATTTTTCCTTCTGGTAATGTCCCCGTGTCTGCATACAAGCGGCCCAACAACGTGGATTTACCATGATCCACATGCCCGACAATGACAATATTCATGCGTTCTTGAATGGTCGTGTCAGTCGCCATCACTACATGTATCCATCTTTGCGCAATTCTTCCATCCCGCGACCTTCGTCCTGTGCACGTCCGGCTCGCTCAGCCACTTTACTATTTCGTAATTCGATAAGGACCTCATCCACATTCTTTGATGTCGATTGAATGGGAGACGTGCAGGGAGCACATCCTAGGCTACGGTAACGGCTGCCAGTTCCTTGATCCAAATACAAATGATCGAGAAAAGGAATGTTTTCTAACTTGATGTATTCCCAAATATTGATTTCTGTCCAGTCCAAGAGTGGATGAATGCGAATATGGGTCCCTGGAGGAAATGAGATTTTATATTGATCCCATAGTTCGGGCGGCTGATCGCGGAAATCCCAATCGTTATTCTTGTCGCGTGGCGAAAAATAGCGTTCCTTCGCGCGAGTCGCATCTTCATCAGAACGGACGCCCAAAATCACTCCGGTGTACCCTTTTTCGTCTAGTAACTGTTTGAGGCCTTCCGTTTTCAATGCTGTGCAGCAGGCGATGCGCCCTTTTTCATGGTTCATGCCCTCGGCCAGCGCTTTTTTGTTTTGTCCAACAATCAGGTTCAATCGCCATTCGCGAGCCAACCGATCACGATATTCAATCATTTCTGGAATTTTATAACTGGTATCCACGTGCAATAAGGGAAACGGGACATGCCCAAAGAAGGCTTTCCGCGCCAACCACAACAACACTGTGGAGTCTTTTCCCATGGACCACAGCATGCCCAGATTATCGAAGTTTTTATAGGCTTCGCGAAGGATATAGATACTCTGATCTTCTAATTGACGAATATGTTTCATGCTGTCACAAATGGAAAAGAACGAGAATCAGGATTTTTGGCTTTATGAACCTGATACCTGACGAGGGATTGATAAAATTGGCCAGCCTTCCCAGATTCGAGTGTGTCATTGGCCAACGGGGTGGCCTGGGCCAAAGATGGTGCGAGGCCCGCTGCATAGATCAATAACGCGGCATTGAAAATGACCCATGCACGCTGATCGCTTTGTTGACGATTTTCTAATAATTGAATAATCACCTGAGCTTCGTATTTCGGGCTCGCTGATGAGACTCCACCGGCTTCTTCAGGGCTCGATTTGGCACTCATCGCTTGGAATGGGGCAAATCGAAGTCCCGCATCTTCTGGGCGAAACGTGAGCGGCGAAATGTGTCCACTGCGCAGTTCCTGCGCTGCCGATGGCCCTGAGATAGAGAGTTCGGGCAGCCCCTCCACTCCTTGAATGATCAGCGCTCGTGGAGTTTGCAACATATCCAACGCTTCAACCATTTTATTCAGATAGGGAGGATGCGCAATGCCAATGACTTGCGAAGGAAGCTGCGCGGGGTTGAGCAATCTGGCGATTTGATGTGCCAAATTTTGCACGCCAAATTCCTGTCGTAAATCAAGCAGCTTGGTTAACGGCGCGTGGTACCCTGCCAAATCCATATAGACCCATGCATGATCAGAGGCCTGTTCGGTCGCTTCTAAGGCGGATTGTGCGATCGGAAGATTCAGTTGTTGAAGGACTTGAGGGAGATCATAGCCAAGGGACGGGTTCTCAACCCCATGCAGAAACATCCCGGCACCCGCTGCGCTAGCGACAAGCGAAGCCGCAACCACAATATGAAGCGTATTATGTTTTTCACCATACAGAGGCAGATCAACCATATGAGTAGAATCAGGAAACTGAATGGGTGTCATATACCTGTGCGCTGTAGAGGTGAAGGCCGCTAACTCTCCGATAGATTCAGTTTTAATCCGCATGGCCATCAAGAACGCACCAACTTGGCTATCAGTCGCTTCTCCCTCAATGATGGCGTTCAAGGAAAATTTGGCTTCTTCCCAGGTTAAATCCTTAGCACCCTTCAGCCCCTTGCCAATTTTGGCAATTATTTGGTCCATGGAAAGTGTATTCATCAAAAGGTCATCACTTGGTCAGCGTCTAGGACGGCTTCTTTCCAAAAGGCTTCGGCTGTTTGCACTTCGTCTAATTCTGGAATCAGATCTTCAGGCTTCACATTAAAATAGCGAAGAGAATCTTGGCAGGCAGACAGCTTGACGTTCCCACTCTCTTTTGCATTTTGGAGTAATTTCGACAAATCAGATTTACCTTCTTGTCGTAACAGGTCTCGAACTTCAGCCTCTCGTCCTCGATAATCAGAGGACATCGTCATTTCTTGTATTTTGGTTTGGCTCATACGACCTGCCGCCTCGTCTCGGAAATACGCGCTCACCTCAACACCGCTCGCTGCCGCTAACGTTATCCATTCGCACGATTGAAGCAAATTATTAAATCCACCACGAGTAATAATCACGGCTATTTTCTTCACTCTTTTCCTCTAACTTCCATGCAGTCTGCATTAGTAAATGAAAGTGTGCATTAAAAGGCATGAGAAGCATGAGAGGCAGAAACGGTACACCCCCTCTACTCATTCTGGATCTGTTGAAAAAAGTCGCCAGCGGCGTTTTCACCAATTCCCCGTACTCACGTACAGAGCGTATGCTCCGCGCATCAAATTCGTTGCGGTCTTGCTGGACGGACTTTTTTGAACCGAGCTGAGCCCTCTGTTCTTCACCGAGCCTATAGGCCTCTTTGCCCTTGGCAATTATTACTCAACACTCTCATTCTATAGCTTTCCCGTTGTCCTTCTTACTTTTGATGAAGTCCACATTCCGTTTTTGTTGAACTGCTCCATCGTCCAGAGCGGGGATCATCGCCGGGCATGACAGGAGCCGTACAGTGGGTACAGCCGATACTCGGGTAATGCTGGTCATGCAGCTCGTTGTAGGGCACACTCTCGGCACGAATGTACTCCCAAACCTGTTCCCATGACCATGCGGCTAACGGATTGAATTTGACTAAGCCAAATTTGGCATCCCACTCGACAAGACCAGCATTCGCACGGGTAGGAGATTGATCCCGCCGAATCCCCGTGATCCACGCTGCGTACTCGCCGAGAATACGAGTGAGTGGCTCAAGCTTCCGAAGTTGGCAACATTGATCAGGGCTGCGCAGCCACAAGCCTTCGCCATGCTGCGTAGCCTGTTCCGCTGGGCTTAGCGTTGATTTCATTTGAATGATCTGATCGTCATGCAATTGATAGTGCTTGATTATTCGATCACGAACCGCATGCGTCTCTGGAAATAGAAAATCGGTATCCAGGTAAAAGATGACACTACGAGGGTTAATCCGAAGCATCATATTGAGAAGCACGACATCTTCGGCTCCAAAGCTACAAGCCAAGATAATATTCGATCCATATTGTTGCAATGCGGCTTCAAGGATCTTGGATGGATCCTGAGCTTCAAGCGATTGGTTCAACTCGGCCAGTTCATCCGGCGAAGGTTGAGTATTGACGGAAGTCGGCATCGGTCTATGTTTATCCTTCAACTTTTTCTACAAGGACTTTGAAATGTTGTTCATCCGTATCCATAGGTTTCTGCTCGAGCACCTTATGCCCATCGTTTCGAAGACTCATGGGGACGTTGCGAATCGGGTCGCCAGCATCAAGCCAAACTTCGAGTTGTTCGCCTTCATCCATCATTTCTAATTTCAATTTCGTTTTGACATAATTCATGGGGCAAGCAACGCCGCGTAAGTCATACACCTCAGTATCGCCAGTCGTCACCTGTTGTGGTTCGGGCTGAGATGACGTCACACTTGATGGTGTCGTTCCGTCTGCTCCTACTTCCGTCGGTGTAAGCTTAAGGTCCTGCCCAATTCGCTCCGTGACCGTTCGACATACATCGACAAACCCTTTGGCAAAGGTCAGCTTGCTTTGCGTAAAATCTGTCGAGGCATCCTTGTTTCCAAGGTCTCCAAATTTTTCAGCAACATTATGATATTCAGCCGACAAAAGTCCTTTGGCGCGAATCATGTCATCAAATTCCTTTAACGTATCCGCATCCGTGTTGGGATCAATGCCTTCGGTCACAAGAATAGCTTTTGCTCCAGCCACCACTGCCCGATACGCCTTATTAATGGCCATCGCATATTGGTGCTTATCGACCAATAACCGTGCTTGATACAATTCTTGCTCGGCTTCCAAGATTCGATTGTCGATCATCTCCAACGCACCGCCAGCACATTCGCCTGGACCTAAATCCTCGACCGAAAATTCCTCATCTCCTTCCCAATCAAAATAAAATTCTTTGTCATCTTGAAACGAAGGGAGGATGGTATATGGAATCAATTCATCCTTGAGTTGAGCCTTACCCGTGCGATGAATAAATCCAGTGAGCAACTCTCCATCTGTTCGCGTTCGCCGATAGAGGTCTAACAGATGTTGTACGGCAGCCGGTACATTTTTTGCCGGCACCTTCACAATCAGTTGTGCAATCTTTGGCGTCCCATTGACCTGACCACCCAAATGGAGCTCATACACCGGCGCGATATGTTCCCCGATGCGTTTGCCCACACCATGGAGGCCAATCGTCGCAATATGATGTTGCGCACAAGAATTGTGGCATCCACTGATTTTGACATCGACACCCTTGAGGTCATCTGCTGTTTTCCCAGCTGGGAACACTTCAGCTAACGCGCGAGCCAACCCCTTTGAAGAGGTGATGCCCAATCCACATGTATCAGTTCCTGGGCAAGCCACAATGTCTTCGACTCCTTCTGCACCTGGGTCGCCTAAACCATGAGTGACAAGCTCTTCATAAAAGGAAGAAAGTTGGCTATCTGGAATCCATCGAACCATCATGTTTTGGTTAATCGTGGTTCGGATATTTCCATTGGCATAGCGTTCGGCCAACTCAGCTAACACAAACATTTGTTCTGTGGTGAGGTCACCAGAACGGAGTCGGACAGCTGCGGCTTTAAATCCAGGTTGTCGCTGTGAAATGACATTTGTGGTACACCAGGCTTGATAGGCATCAGATGAAGTTGTAGCTCCATTCTGTGCCGACTCATTTGACCCGCCATGGCCGTTGCTCTGAGCCGATGCACCATTGCCGTTTTTAGAGGGCATGATCAAAGGGGGATCGTCGGGGTACACACCTGGGATCATCCCGAGCTTTGTGGCCCCAGATTGAAGCATGCTGTCATAGGCTTCTTTCCATCGTTTCGAAAATTCGTCAAAGCCTAATTTGTCGAGAACAAATTTCATACGGGCTTTGCTGCGATTTTTTCGGTTACCCAAATTATCAAACACTTTTAGCATGGCTTCAATGGACGGAATGAGTTCTTCCACCGGGACAAATTCTCGCAAGGTTTTTGCCAAACGCGGCGTGGACCCCAACCCACCACCAACAACCATTTTGAAGCCCATAATGCCTTCGGCATTACGAGTGGCCAAAAGTCCAACATCGTGTATGGGTGTTAATGCGCAATCCTGTTTGCAGCCAGAAAAAGCAATTTTGAATTTCCGTGGAAGACTCTGATTGAGCGGATTTCGCAACATATGATCGGCCACAGCCTTGGAATAGGGCGTGACATCAAAGACTTCTCCCGGACAGACTCCGGCAAGTGCACAGGCGGTGACATTTCGAACGGTATTGGCGCAGGCCTCTCGTGTGGTCAAATTCACTTCTGCCAATTTCCGCATAACGGTGCTGACCTGAGGAAGCGGCACAAAGTGCAATTGAACATCTTGTCGCGTCGTCACGTGTCCGACGCCTGTGGCATAGGTATCCGTAACCTCAGCAATTTGCCGCAATTGATTGGCATTCATCCCGCCAAACGGCACTCTGATGCGAATCATCTGAACATCAGGTTGGCGTTGTCCATAAATTCCGTATTGCAAGCGAAAGGGTTTAAATATATCCATCGGAGTATCGCCGGATTGGACTCGAGCGACCTCATCTTCGAACGTTTCAATTTCCTCGATAATCTCTTGAGGAATCGGGATCGTCTGGATGGGCGGTCTCGTGGTGGCGGGTGAAGTACTCATAGTCTTTCTCCAAATGGCGGATTAAAGTCAGTCGTGTCTATGCTCATGTGCCTTTATTCTCAATTAGCGGAACTAAATATGATACATCAAGCTGCGCTGGGATTCGAGCTTTTGATGTTGCTCAACTAAAGATTGG